>CAYNTE010000016.1:0-13488 GCA_964399615.1 uncultured Thermomicrobiales bacterium | reverse complement strand
GTCATCTACGGTGGCAATTGTGGCCTGGCGATCTCCTCCGATGGAGGCGAGACCTGGCGCGCGTATTACCGGAGTCTCGACTACATCGTCGTCGATGTGGTGATCGTCGGTGAGCGCGTGCTGCTGCAGGAGCGCGCTATGGATGGGCACACGCGCATCGTCGAGATTCGCGTCGTCAATCCTGAGAAGCCGCAGCTGGAGGCGGTGCTGCTGGAGGCCGATGGCATTTATGGTATCGACGCTGACGCAGATCGCATCGTGGTTGCGACCACCGCAGGGGTGCAGATCTCGCTCGACGGGGGCCGCACCTGGACGACAACCCGCATCGGCCTGGAAGGTGTGACGGTCGAAAGTGAGGATTCGGCGCCGCCCCCGGATGAGTCTGGCTATCCCGCCCCGGCTCGCGGTGTGCTCACGGTCAAGCTCGATCCCGCGAACGCGTCACGCATCTTTGCCGGCACGGTGCACGGGCTCTATGTCTCGCAGGACAACGGTGTCACCTGGGATCGTTACAGCCCAGCGCCGATTGAGGAGAGCGTACAGCAGATTCAGATCGGCGATGCGGGTAGCGATCTCTTTCTGACAACCCCGAGCGGTGTACTGGTGGTCCCGAATCTCTGAGGCTCGCGGAGCGATGCTACAATGCGAGTAGTGTTGGGGGCGAGCGCGGACGGAACGGGGAGGATCTCAGCTAATGGCAATTCGATTTGTCCTTGAGATGCCACGTTCCGAGGTTGCCAACTTCCTCGACACGATGGAGCGTACGCGCGATGCCCAGGCGTTGACCGTGCGGGAGTCTGACGTCTTCCAACCAGACAATCCATTAATAGATGTCACCGTCGTTGCTGAAGATCTCGACGTGGTTGATGCGCTCTATGACTGGGCCGAACACGTTCCGCAGCGGCAATCGCTCTACTTCAACCTCTACCAGGGCGGCAGATACCGTCTGAATGCCTATGACGTCGATTCGCTCAAGAACGCGATAGCCGACGACCTCGAAGACCTGGACATATCACCACCGCCACGGCCACTCGTTGTGAGCCGTGCTGGCAATTCCATCGCCGAAGTTCCATATGGAGGGCCAATGACTGACGGAACAGCGCTGATCCCCGCAACGACTAAGGTCACGTTTGGTGCGATCGACCATATCGCCTTTCGTGTGCGCGATCTTGCCCGAGCCGAGCGCTTCTATCGCACATTCTTCGGCATGGATGTTATTTACCGCGCGAGGTTGCAAGACGACCTCTGGGAGCAGTTCGACGAGTCCTTCGACTGGACCGAGAGTATTCATACGGGCGAGCGGCCCGATCTGGTGCGTATGAACAACGGGCCGGTGACACTGACCTTGGTTGATGCAGGCCAGGCGCGAATCTTGCACGAGCAGCGCCTCGATCACGTCAGCGTCACGGCTCCGCGCGAAACCATGGCCAACATTCGCGGGCAGGTGCTCTTCCATTCTTATACAGTGCTGGAGGATACGCCCGTAGCCTTTCGATTTGTAGACCCCTTCGGCCTGATTTGGCAGATCATCGCCGATGACACGCTGAATGAGGAACCAGCCGATGGCGCTCGATAGTTACCGCGAGTTGATTGATGAGATGGCATCGGGGCCAAGCACGCTGCGTGAGGCAGCGAGTAGCGCACCCGAGGGAAGCGAAGAGGCCGCCGAGATCGTCGCCGGGCTGGCAGCAGCGGAAGAGTTCAATCTCAACCGCATCGTCACGATCATGAACGCGCAGCAGCCGGCCTTGCATGAAGCTGCAGCCAAAGTTGCCGAGCGAGCCCAGGAGCTGCTGGCCTCCGGAGTCGAGAGCAATATCACGCACTTCGGCGAGACGCGCGGCGAGGTCGTCTCCCAGCTCATGAGCATGACGCTGGCTGACTGGGACCGCAAGGGTTTGCACCCAACGCGCGGCACGATCAGCATCGAGGAGATGATCGAAGAGATCCTCGACAACGACACCGACCAGATTGCCCGCCTCGAAGATCTGGCGGGCTAAGACTTCAGGCTCACTAATATCAACCCACCTATGCCCCCAACTCTCGATCTATACTAACGAGGATCGATGAGGAACAAGATATGGGGGTGGACCGGTGGATGATGATAGGCGTATCAACACGCTGATTGTAGGAGCTGGACCGGCAGGCTGTGTGCTAGCTGCGCGGTTGACGGAGGATCCGGATCGTCGCGTTGCTTTGCTCGATGCGGGACCGGATTTTGGTCCCAATCTTGCCGACTGGCCCGAAGCTTTTCTCGACTCCACCCGGCTAGAGCCGGATCTGCACAGTTGGGGCTATATCCAGATGCCAAATGCGGCCGGGCGCGAGCTCCAACTTCCGCGAGCCCGCGTCTTTGGCGGTTCCACAGCCATCAACGGTGCGATGTGGATCCGGGGTTCCCGCAAGGATTATGAGACCTGGGCCGAGCTCGGCAACGAGGGCTGGGGCTGGGAGACGATCTTGCCAGCCTTCAAGCGCGCCGAGGCCGACCCCGGCGGCAGCCCCGCGACGCGCGGTGAAGACGGTCCAGTCACGGTCTTTCGCGCCACCGACGACACGCTCTCCCCTTCGACCCTCGCCTTTCGCGAGAGCGCTCAAGAGATCGGCCTGCCGTGGACGAACGACATCAACGGACAAGTGCAACAGGAGCCGTGCATCGGGTACACACCAAAGAATCTCATCCAGGGCCACCGCCTCAACTCGGCGCTGAGCTATCTGGCGATGGCTCGCGAACGCCCGAACCTTGAGATGATGGCAGACCGCCTCGTCGATCGGGTCGTGATCGAGAACGGGAAAGCCACCGGCGTCCTGACCTCCGAGGGTGAGAAGATCGAGGCAGACCGGGTGATCGTGTGTAGTGGCACCTACGGCTCGCCAGCGATTCTGCTCCGCTCCGGCATCGGCCCGCGGGGCGATCTTGAGGAGCTGGGCATTGAGGTCGTGCAAGATCTGCCCGGCGTCGGTCAGCGTATGCTCGATCACCCGCAGATTGCGCGGCAGAGCGGCCTGGTGAATTTCATTCTCAAGCCAGAGTATGAGCCGGCGGGTCCGACGTTCATCGACCTGATGGTCAAGGCTCGTAGCAGCCAGAGCCCCGATGAGATCGACCTCCATTTCTATCCCGGTGAAGCGATTGACGAAGAAACCGGCCGCTGGGTGCTTGCCTACGGCGTCAGTCTGCAATACGCCCGCTCCGAAGGCACGGTCAAGCTGACGGCGCGCGATCCGGAGGCGACGCTGGCTATTGATCACCGGCATCTGAGCGACCCGGCCGACCTGACCGCACTCTGTGATGGTTATGAGCTGCTGCAACGCCTGGTCGAGACGCCACCGCTGTCGAACTGTATCGAGCGCCGGGTGCGGGAGGGTGATTTCTTGCACGACCGCTCCGCGCTGGAGGAGATCGTCAAGATCGAAGTCGGCACGACCTATCATCCCTCAAGCAGCTGCCGGATGGGACCGGCCAGCGATCCGATGGCGGTCGTTGATGGACGCTGTCAGGTGCGTGGGGTAAATGGGCTGCACGTCGTCGATGCCGCGATCTTCCCAACCGGTCCGCGGGCGAATCTGCACTTCACCGTCTGCGCCGTTGCCGAGCATGCCGCTGCACTATTGGGCTAGTCCACTGCCCATTCGAGCAGGCTGCCAGCTCCCCGATTTAGCGATGGAGCGCGGACTCCCAAAACCTACTATTGAGAGGTACGAAAGGAGCTGATACATGGATAATCCAAAAAACAGCTTTGCCGCCCTCTCAGATGCTATGGCGGAGGCAGTCACTACCGCCAGCGCATCGATCGTAACCGTCGAGGGACGGCGCAGATTCCCAGCAACTGGAATCGTTTGGGATAGCAACGGTCTGATCATCACCTCGAACCACGCGGTCGAGCGTGATGAGGACATTACCGTCCGTCTGCCCGACGGCACCGAGGTTGCGGCGACGCTCGTCGGCCGCGACCCAAGCACCGACCTCGCCCTGCTCAAGGTTGAGGCGAGCGACTTGACACCTGCCACCTGGGCAACAGACGAGGTGAAGACCGGTAACCTGGTTCTCGCCGTTGGCAGAGCGGGGAATTCCGCACCGACGGCTTCACTCGGCATCATCAGCGGAGTTGCCGAATCGTCTCCACGACCAGGACCACGCCACCGGCCGCACGGTCGACCGCGAGGCCGGCGAGGCCATCCACGGCGGCGTCCAGGCGGCATCGCTGGCGCGATTCATGCCGATGTGACGATGTATCCGGGTTTCTCTGGCGGTCCGCTGATCAATGCGATGGGTGAGGTCATCGGCCTGAACACCTCCGGCTGGGGTGGTCCTCGGCGACGCCCAATGCCGCTGACGATCCCCTACGAGACCATCGAGCGCGTTGCGACCACGCTGGCCGAGAAGGGTCGCATCCCGCGAGGCTACATCGGCGTCGCGATGCAGCCGGTGCAGTTGCCCGAGAGTGCGGGCCAGCCGGCCGGACTCCTGATCGTCGGCGTCGAGGAAGGTAGCCCCGCCGCTGAAGCCGGACTCCTGATCGGCGACACCCTGCTCTCGCTCGGCGACACCCAGCTCTCCGACCCCCACGACCTCCACGAGCTGCTCAGCCCCGACCAGATCGGCCAGCAAGTGCAGGCCTCGGTCCTGCGTGCGGGCCAGACCCAGCAGATCACGCTAACCGTCGGCGAACGCTAACCGGTCAACTCCCTGATCCACCGCAATCGACATGCTAGGGCGGCCCCAAAGTTGGGGCCGCCTTTGGTGTGTCACATCAAATCGTAGTTGGCGATGATGACCCCGGAGTCTGAAGTTTGGGTGTCGGTGAGGGTGAAGTTGGTGAGGGCGCTTTGGTCGGTGAAGAGACGCCGGCCGGAGCCGAGGACGATTGGGTGGATAAGGAGGGTGAAATGGTCGATCAGCTTGTGACGGAGGAGCGTCTGGATCAGATCGCCGCTACCGAGGATGGTGAGATCACTGCCAAATTCGTCTTTGAGATGCGCGACGGTCTCGGCAGCGTCGCCCTTGAGGAGTGTTGAGTTGTTCCACTCAAGTGGCTCTTCAAGTGTTCGAGACGCCACGAACTTGCGCTGATTATTGATGACATTCGTGTAGGGGTTTTCGGTTGGCATGTGCGGCCAGACAGAGGCGAAGTCTTCGTACGTGCGACGCCCAAGCAGAAGCGCGCTGGATCCGCTGGATGATGTGGTGCTCTTTCCAACGACTGCAAACACCGACTCCGCATGGGGCTGTGCCCAACCGCCGTGCGTGAAGCCGCCACGCGTATCCTCGTCGGGACGCCCAGGAGACTGCATCACGCCATCCAGAGTAATACTGTTAAAGACAGAAATCTTGCCCATATCTCATCACTCCTTTGTGAATAGGGCGTACAAGCCAAGAGTCAGTAATGATAGCACCCGCCGCCCAACCTTCTGGGACGGCTGGTTGGCTGGCAAGACTGCTATCTCTAACACAAGGTAATTACCCCGGTATACTGCAGTCTGGGGCAATCGATGTGCCCTCGTTTGATGGACATTTCTTGGTCTCTGCATAATGTGAGTACAAACTGTCCATGCATTCGCAATTTGAGATGCGGCGGACCATATTCGTAGCGATAAGGAACGATCATGCAGGCGGTCGAAATCGATCGTGAACTGGTGGAGCGCTGGATTCTGGAGCTTGCGCAGTACGGAGCCTGTGCCGGCACCGGGGTATGCCGCGCGGTGTATACGCCAGAATGGAGCGATGCGCAGAATCAGATTCGACGTTGGATCGAGGAGGCAGGGCTCGAAGCCTCTTCAGACGCTGTCGGAAATGTTTGGGGCAAACTCGAAGGCTCTGAACCAGGTCCCTCTATTGTGACCGGTTCGCACATCGACTCGCAGATCTATGGTGGGCGCTACGATGGAGCGCTCGGCGTTATTGCTGGTTTGGTGGCTCTCCGAGCACTTCGTGCGCAATTCGGCCAACCCAAGCGCACCCTTGAAGTTGTTTCGTTTTGTGAAGAGGAAGGTAGTCGCTTCCCTTCAGCCTACTGCTGGGGGTCGCGAGCCATCAATGGTCTGATTCGACCCGGTGAAGCCGATCAGCATCTTGCGGAAGATGGAACGACTATGGGTGACGCAATGCGGGATGTTCAGCTCGACCCAGATCAAATCCCGAGTGTTCGCCGAACAGACATCGACACGTTCGTTGAACTACATATTGAGCAGGGCCCGTTCCTGGAAGAAGCCGGTCTTCCAGTGGCCATCGTCCACTCCATCACTGGAATCCACGAATATCTGATCGAAGTCACCGGACGTGCTGACCATGCTGGAGCACGGCCAATGGATCTGCGTCGAGACGCGATGGCCGGAGCGGCTGAGATGATCACCTGCATCCTCGAGAATGCCAGAAGAGCTGGGCGGCCTGCGGTTTCGACGGTCGGAAAGCTTCAGGTGCAACCTGGCTATCCAGCGATCGTTCCTCAAACCGTTACGTTTAGTCTGGATGCCCGCCACCCTGATGGCGAGGCGCTGGAACGGCTGACAGCAGCCCATCGGGCATGTGCGTCAGAGATCGCCGAGCGTTACGAGCTTGATGTGCGTTGGGGTGTTACCGGGGAGCTCGCTCCCTGCCAATCAGATCCGGGACTGGTCAAGCTATTCGAAGATGTGGCGCGAGAAGCCAATATCCCGACTCTTTCGATGGCGAGCGGCGCATTCCACGACACGCAGATCATGGCAAACAGCTCTAAGGTCGCGATGATCTTTGTCCAAAGTAAGGATGGCCGAAGTCACGCGCCTGAGGAATTCACCTCGATCGAGCATGCCGTCGCTGGCATTCAGGTCCTGGCAAATGGCCTGAAGGAACTTGCCTACGAAAATTAGATGGTGACAGACTGTTGAAATAGGTGAGGGACACATGATGCGCCTTGGCTTGGGGCTCCTGGGAGAACTTAATGCGCGTGAGAGCGCTAAGGCAGCAGCGCTTGCAGATGAGGCGGGATTTGAGTCAATCTGGCTGGCCGAGACCCGGTTCGAACGGGATGCAATCAGCACAGCTACGGCGGCAGCGATGTACACCACAGATGTGCGCATCGCGACATCAGTGATCAATCCGTTCACTCGGGGCGCAGCGTTGATCGCGGTGACGATGGCGAGCCTCGATGATGTCACAGGAGGACGCGCGATCCTCGGGATCGGTCCAGGTTCACCACTCGTCCTTGCTGCCCAAGGTATCGAATTCAAACGTCCGCTTGCTCGCCTGCGCGACTATGTGACTGCCATTCGTGCAGTTTGGGCTGGCGAATCCTATGAGGGCGAATACGCCACGATCCGGAATGTCATACTCGATTTCGAGCCACCCAGGAGGGCGATACCGATCTATCTCGGGGTAACCGGTCCGAAGGCGTTGATGCTGGCAGGAGAGATCGCAGATGGCGTCATCCTGAACTCTCCCACGACAGTCACCTATGTGGAGCGGGCGTGCCGCATCGTGCGCGATGCGGCCGAACGTGCTGGTCGGGATCCATCCGAAATCGAAATCATGGGCGACGTGATTATCGGTCTCGACACCGAGGCACGCTCTGGGCGAGATCTGGTTGGACCGATCGTAGCGACGTATCTGACTCGGTTCCCCAACCTTGCCAACGAGTCGGGTATTTCGCCAGAGGAGCTGAGGGAGTACCAGCAGATAAGCAACAATTACGGAGTCGACGTGCTATCCCGGGAGCTGCCCGCGGCGATTATCGATGGCCTGACTGCCAACGGGGACATACGACGCTGCCGTCAGCAGCTGGATGCCTATAAGCAGGCAGGTCTCGACGGCATCGTGCTCACTGCGCGTCCTGCTCAGCTGGAAGCTGTTATTCGTGCGTTTGCCCCTCGCAGCTAGCGATAGTTTCAATGCCTATACGTAGGTTGCGCGGGCCTCTCGATGGTGACGGTTTCACTCAGCTCGTGGCGGGCAGGAATTGCCCAAACCCTGGCTTGACTTGCACTCCGCCTTCTAGCGCATAGGCCGTAGTGCCACGTACCATCGTGCGGACGATTCGCCCACTCAAGCGGCTTCCTTCAAACGGCGACCACTTTTGGGTATGGAGCAGGTCAGCGTTCTGCACCAGCCACTCAGCTTCGGGGTCGACGAACACAAGATCGGCGTCCGCATCGATCTGAATGCTCCCCTTGCGGGGGGCCAGATGCCACAGCCGCGCTGGAGCAGTCGACGTAAGTTCGGCAATCGTCGACCAGGAGAGCCCGCGACGTCGCCCTTCGCTGATCATCACTGGCAGAAGTGTTTGAATGCCGGTCAGCCCGTTGGGAGCTTGCCAAATGTCATCTTGACCGGCGGCCTTGCTCGCGGCAGTGAAACTGCAATGGTCGGAGGTGATGCAATCGATGGTGCCATCTGTGACGTAGGACCAGAGTGCTTCGACCTCTTCAGCAGACCGGATGGCAGGTGCGCACTTGGCGAAGCCACGCAGCCGCGTAAGGTCATCGAGATCGAGCGCCAGGTACTGTGGACACGTCTCAGCGGTGACGTTTACCCCGCGTGCCTTAGCTTGCTTGATGAGCTCGGCTGCCTGCGGCGTGCTGAGATGAACAATGTGTGCCCACCCGCCGGTCTGCTCCGCGAAAAAGATCGCGCGGTGTACCGCCTCGACCTCAACAATAGGAGGACGCGAATCGGAATGTGCTAGCGGATCGGTGCGGTTCTCCTCGTGCATCTGAGCTAGGCCAGCCTGAAGCAGAGCGTCACTTTCGGCGTGCAGCCCCAACATCAGCGGAGTGTCTTTCAAAATGCGCAGCGTCGCCAGGAGTTCAGCATCATTGATGCCAGGGAAACTTGGGTCGGATTCACACATGAACGCCTTGATACCAACTGCTCCACTGGCAATCTGGTCGCGGATCGCGCTCTCTGCCTGCCCAGAACAAGCTCCGCCCCACAGTGCGAAGTCGGTGACGGCGTCTTTTTCGGCAAGTTCGCGCTTGCGTTGAAATGAGCGTCCGTCAATGGTGGGTTGAGTGGCTTGGGGCATCTCAACAACGGTCGTCACGCCGCCGGCAAGAGCACCCCGGCCACCATTGGTGAATCCCTCAAACTCGTCCTCCAGCGGGGGCCCGAAGTCTGGATCATCTTGCAGGAAGTGGGTATGTGCGTCGATCGCGCCGGGCAGGATCACCAATCCGGTGGCGTCAAGCACTTCGTCTGCGCCGGCGGGTACCCCGGGATTGACGATGCCCGCGATGCGTTCGTACTCTATAACGAGGTCTGCGTTGACAGTAGCACCCGGTGTGACTACGGTTCCGCCTCGGATCACAGTTCGCATTACATCCTCCACTACTGCATCAAGGGCATTGCAAGGCTCGGCATTTTCGAGCGCACTGGCTGCTCAACGGCGCAGCGTCCGTGGCGACAATGCCTCCTGCAAACCCTCACCAAGAAAATTGAATGCCATGACTGAGATAAATATGGCTACTCCAGGGAAGGTGGGGAACCACCATTGATCCAATATGAATGTTCGACCGATTGCGATCATCGAGCCCCACTCGGGAGAGGGAGGCTGGGCTCCAAGCCCGATGAACGAGAGACTGGCTGTCGTGAGTATCGCGAATCCCACGTCCAAGCTCATCTGCACGATGATAGGAGATAGGCAGTTGGGCAGGATGTGATTGACGAGGATGCGCCTGTTCGATGCGCCACTGGCTCGCGCTGCTTCAACAAAAGTCTCGTGTTTGAGTCGCAGCACCTGTCCGCGTACGAGCCGTGCGTACCAGGGCCACCAAACTATGCCGATTGCCAGCATGGCATTCACAAGGCTCGCACCGAGGGCCGCCGAAACGGCCATTGCTAGCACCAGTGGCGGGAACGACAGGAAAATGTCGGTCATTCGCATGAGCAGATCGTCAACTGAGCGTCGACTATAGCCAGAGATGAGACCAATGGTGGTGCCCAACGTCGTTGCAACGAGAAGCACGACGACACCAGCTAGCAGGGACAGGCGAGAGCCGTAGACGACGCGACTGAAAATGTCGCGACCAGAGTCATCGGTGCCAAAGAAGTGAGTAAGGCTGGGTGGTTGTAATCGGTCCGCTGGGTTGAGCGAAAGTGGATCGTGTGTCGCAATAACGGGTGCTCCGACGGCCAGGATGAGGAGGAAAAGCGTGAGCGCAACACCGATGATTCCCGCTGGACTTGCCAGGAGCCGTCCTCCAAAGCGACGTAGAGGATGAGGTTGTGGCGGCATGACCCACTCGTTGGTCTCGCCACTGCCATCCATTCGCTGGACAGAGGAGCTCATATCGTTCCCATTCAATAGGTGATCCTGGGGTCGAGGACTACGTAGAGTAGATCAACGATCAAATTCACGACGACGTAAATGACGGAGATTATCAGGGTGACTCCCATGATGGCGGCAAAGTCGAGATTGCGAATGGACGAGACCGCATAAAGTCCGAGCCCTGGCCAGTTGAATACAGCTTCGACAAGGACACTACCTGAAAGGAGAAATCCTATTTGCAGGCCTAGAACCGTCAACGTCGGCGCGAAGGCGACCTTGACTACATGTCTGGTGAGCAACGTGCGCTCATCGAGTCCTTTTGCCCGGGCGGTGCGTACGAAATCGGAATCGAGAGTTTCGAGGACCGAGGAGCGCATCATGCGCATCACGACAGCCAACCCGCCCAACGCCAGCACAGTTGCAGGCAAGATGATGTGCGTGGCCGACGTCCAGAACAGGTGGATGTCCCCAGCGAGAAGTGAATCGATGAGATAGAGGCCGGTGCGGCGTTGGGGCTCTGTATCGAGTGTGCCCAGCCGGCCCCCGACAGGTAAAATATGAAACTTGCCGTACAGGACAAGTTGTAGCATCAGCCCTAGCCAGAATACTGGCATAGAGACTCCGCCAATGGCCAGAAACCGAGAAGCCTGGTCGAAGATACTCCCGCGCCGAGCCGCAGAGAGAACGCCTAGCGGGATGCCAATCACGACGATGATGAAGAATGAGACGCCGGTTAGTTCGAGCGTTGCTGGAAGATACTGGGCGATATCCTCGCGAACTGGGCGACGCGTGGTAACCGATTGCCCAAAATCACCGCGCGTCAGCCCACTCATGTAGGTCCAGTACTGGGTCAAAAATGGCTCATCCAGACCGTACTGCTTGGCATAGGCTTGGACCTGTTCTTCGCGAGCACGTGGACCGGCCAAGAGGCGCGCAGGATCGCCAGGCACGACATTCGTCAATGCAAAGGTGACGAAGCTCATGCCCAGCACAACGACCACCATCAGCATTAGTCGTCGAGCTACGTATCGCAGCACAGTCTTCTCCTACGTGCACAATGCCGCGACGGACTCCGCCTCGGTGCACGAGTCTGGCTACTTGTGAACTTGATACCAGTTGATCGTTTCGATCAGCATGGAGTTAAATTCAAAGCCCTTGACTTCGGTGCTCATTGGCAAGCGGTAGTTCTTCTCATAAATGAAGAGACACGGTGCATCGTCGACAACTATCTTTTGTGCCTCGGCATACAGCGCATTCCGCTTTTCCTGATCCGCCTCACTGGTTGCCTGGTAAATCAGGTCGTCAAATTCGGGGTTAGAGTAGTAGCCCCAGTTGTAACCGTTCGTGCCCTGCGCATCGGTGGCGAAGAGGGTAAAGAGGTAATCGAACGGTGTTGCGAGTGATGGCCACCAAACGACGCCGTAGGCGTGCTCGGCACTATCAGGATTCGACAACAAGTCGGCCCATGTTGCGGGGCTCAGTTCCTGGATCTCGACCGTAATCCCAAGGTCAGCCATGTTCGCCTGGAACAATGTACCGAGCGGGCGCTTCCAGGCATAGCCCGTTTCGTATGTGTACTTGAGGGTGAAACCGCCGTCGGGGTAGCCCGCTTCGGCCAGGAGCTGCTTGGCCTTTTCGGGATCGTATGTATATTGAGGCGTATCGGAAGCGAACCCAACGAAGGAGCTTGGAATCGGGCCACGGGCCTGCTTCGCCTTGCCACGCAAATTGTCAGTGATCCACGATTCGTAGTCGAAGCCGTATGAGATCGCCTGACGCACCTTTTTGTCCGCGGTTGGCCCCTTCGTGCATGGCAGTGCCAGGTAATAGAGGTTCAGCGACTGCTCATCGGTGATCCTGATAGATTGCTGATCGGCCATCTCTTCGACGATATCGTCTGGCATGAAAAGCGCAATATCTATCTCGCCCTCTTGCAGCATCAGGCGCTCAGTTGCGGGTTCGCTGACGTACTTGACAATCGGCGTCTCCGTATGGGCACCGTCCCAACCCTGCCAATAGTCGGGGTTACGCTTGAATACAGCTTCTTGTGACTGGACGTAGCGTTTGAGCAGATATGGACCGGTACCAACCATGTTGTCACGCAGCCACGCTTGAGCCATATCGCCGTTTTGCTCGTTGTCACTGATCGCTTTCGGCGAGATGATATACGGCCCGTACAGGCCGGCGAATCCTGAGAGCAAGCCGTCTGAAGGCACTTCCAGCGTGAGTTCGACGGTCATGTCGTCAGGCGTCTCGATGCTCGTCACGGGCTCGAATGCATAGGCGAGACCCATTTGAACTGCGACCTGCCGGTCAATCGATGTCTTGACGGCCGCCGCATTCAGTGGCTCTCCATCGCTGAACTTGACACCGCTTCGGACGTTGAACGAGAAGTTCAAGCCGTCGTCTGAGACTTCGAAGCTCTCGGCGAGGTGTGGAATGAGCTCCAGCGTGCTGCCTTCATATGTAAGAAGGTGCTCGTAGCAGGCTCGCCAGAGGAGGGGGGATTGACCATCGAACGATACGTGAGGGTCGAGTGTCACGGCCTCGGCGCCCGATGCCACGATGAGCCGTGACGCATCTTCGCTCTGACCTGAGCTGTTCTCGTCTTTGCTTGCGCTGTCACCCTCCTGGGTTGGGCTCTCCTGATTCTGCGAATCTGTTGTTGAATCGTCGTCGGAATCGTCGTCGCCTCCGCATGCGGCGAGGAGCGCTGAGATAGCAGGGACGGTAAGCCCGAGGGCAACTCCTCGACGAATGAGCGCGCGGCGTGTCAATGGCATATTTGGCAATCTCCGTGGGTTTACATCATAACAAGTCGATGGAGGAACCTCGTCCTCCTATAAGCTGTCAACACCCTACAGTCGGCGTAACGTTCTGTCAATCAACGAATTGATCTATGACTGTCCCTGTTCACATTAATTTGAACGGTTGCGCTGACACGCCGAGTCCAGATCAACGAAGAGCCCAAGATCGGCAACACCGCCTTGGGCTCTGTGTAGTCGGCAAACTTGCGGTCGATCTCCTGCTGACTGTTATCCACTTCTCTTCAGGCGGCCGGTGCGCTTGGCGTAGCGCTCGAAGTACTGGAAGACGGCCATGCCGAGCGGGATCGAGACGATGGCGATGATGCCGACGGGGATTAGGTCACCGAGCAGGGTGACGGTCGAGGTCCCATCGAGGACGGCAGCCCGCATCGTATCCAGCACATAGGTCGCTGGCGACAGGCTCGATAGTGCCTGCATCC
>CAYNTE010000015.1:11552-31633 GCA_964399615.1 uncultured Thermomicrobiales bacterium | reverse complement strand
TAAATTCGGAGATGATCTCACCGTTGATCGTTTGGTAGCTGGTCGTTCCCGGGGTTTGAAAGAGAACCGTTTCACGGCCGGATACATCGGTTCGGCCGCTCCAATAGAGTCCCGCCCAAAGCACGGCACCGCCCGAAGGCAGCGAGAAGTCCGCCCGACTTGAATTGAACGTCGATGCATCGGAATCGACATCGACATAGACCATGTCAAAGTCATTGTTGGCGAAATCGTCCCCAGATTGCGCGTCTGCACAATCGCCGTCCGAAGCGGGACACGTCATTAATGTATTGCCGACAAAGGCGATATCGCCGGTGTCGTTGGCCGTGAACCGGATCGTGAAGGGCTCGCGGATAGCCGCGTCGACGACTGAACTGCCCGTCAGCGTGCTCGCCAGAGGCACGACGGTCATCACCAAAACCAGTACAAGACCTGCAAGACGCTTGTAGCGCTCCACAATAACTACCCCCCAATATGCGCAGACCTCGGGTCTCGTGCCGTCGACATCCCCGATCGAGGGCACTCATGGCAATCGCCGAATTGTGTATTCAGCAATTGTCACTGTAATTGGTGTTATGCTAGCACAGTGTACGAACATTGTGTCTGTACGGCAGACAGTGAATACTAATAGTTGTCCAAATCGAGCGCGGTCAGAATTGATGGTCACGCAAGGTAAGCGAAAGGTTTCCGATCTGCCGCAGCAAATCATCAGATTTTGGGGGTCCGATGCTACACTTATATGGTGATAACGATGTATCGTGCCGAGGTCGATCTACTACCATACCCCGACCCGGCATAGCGTGAGGAACATATCTTTGGCGCAGCTACAGGAGCAGGTTCCGAGCCTGGCATCGGTCGATAGCGTGCAGGAGGCGCTCTGGACGCAGCGCTATGTGGCCGACCCCAGCTTGGCGACGTCAATTTACTTGTCATTGAAACTCCCCAAGCCTCTATTGCTTGAGGGTGAGGCCGGTGTCGGCAAGACTGAGATCGCCAAGGTTCTCGCCGCCATTCTCGGCACAGACCTGATCCGACTTCAGTGCTATGAGGGACTCGATGTCTCTCATGCCGTCTACGAGTGGAATTACCCACGCCAGATGCTGGCGATCCGTGCGGCCGACTCGACCGAAGAAGGTCGTCAGGCCGCGATGGATGAGATCTTTACTGAGGACTACCTCATCAAGCGACCGCTCTTGCAAGCGATTGAGCACCGCGGCGCACCGCCCGTGCTCCTGATCGATGAGATCGACCGTGCTGACGAAGAGTTTGAAGCATTCTTGCTGGAGCTACTCTCTGACTTCCAGGTCTCCGTGCCAGAGTTGGGCACGCTTGTCGCAGAACATCCCCCGATTGTGATCATCACGTCGAACCGAACCCGTGAGCTGCACGACGCACTCAAGCGACGCTGTCTCTATCACTGGATCGATTACCCGACCGTTGACAAGGAATACACCATCGTTCAGGCGAAGGTCCCCGGCGTCAACGACCGACTGGCCATGCAGATTGCGACCTTCATCGCCGAGCTGCGCCAGATCGACCTCTACAAGGTTCCAGGTGTGGCAGAGACACTCGACTGGGCAGCGGCACTTCTGGCGCTGAATCAGTCGGAGCTCACCGAGGAGATGGCCTCCAATACGCTTGGAGCGATTCTCAAGCACCAGGAAGATGTCCACGCGATTCGCAAGAACAAGCTGGATGACCTGATGGCGGCGGCGTTGAGCAGTGACTAACCAGCAACAACATGACCAGCAACCTGTCACCTACGGACAGCGCTTCGTTTCGCGGGCGCTGAGGTTTGGGCGAGCATTGCGCGCGAACGGCGTTATGGTCACACCAGGACAGGTGATGACCTTCGTCGAGTCGACAAAGCACATTGACATCGCCCATCGACGCCACTTCCGCGAGGCTGCCGAGACCTGTCTGGTAACGCGCAAGGAAGATCTCCCCGTCTTTCAAGAGGTCTTCAACCGCTACTGGCGTCCGCGGCCCCGCCGCGACAACAACCAGGAGTTGACCGACTTCACCGAGATCACACCTGAAGAAGCCGAGCAGCTGCTCGACGGCGAAGAAATGGCTGCCGAGGGTGAAGGAGAGATGAGCGATCTGGTCGACGGCTCGGTCTCGGACGATGGAGACGGCGGCGAGCCAGGCGATGAAGATGCGGATAGCGCCGAATCAGTGCTCACCTACAGTGCCTCCGAAGCGCTGCGCACCAAGGACTTCTCCGAATTTACGGAGGAAGAGCTGATACACGCCCGGCGGCTGCTCGAGAAGCTTGAGTGGGATATCGGCAAGCGCAAGTCGCGTCGCAAGGTAGCCTCCCCCAAGGGACGCTTCATCGACTACCGCAAGACGATGCGCAAGTCGCTCTCGACGGGTGGCGTGCCGCTCAAGATCTACGACCGCAAGGTCAAGGACAAGCCGCGTGCTCTGGTCGTCATCTGCGACATCTCAGGCTCGATGGACCGCTACTCTCGACTACTGCTGCACTTCATCCACACCATCGAGAACGACATGGCCAAGGTCGAGGCGTTTGTCTTCGGCACACGGCTGACGCGCATCACCCGCGTACTCAAGAACCGGCCGATTGACGAGGCGATCACGCGCGTTTCGACTGAAGTCCAGGACTGGGCTGGCGGCACTCGTATCGGTGAATCGATCCAGACCTTCAACCAGGAATGGGCGCGGCGTGTGCTGCGCAACGGCGCGGTGACGTTGATCATCTCCGACGGCTGGGATCGCGGAGATCCTGAGCTGCTCGGAAGCGAGATGCAACGTCTGCAACGCTCATGCTACCGGCTGATCTGGCTGAACCCGCTGCTTGGCTCGCCACGGTACCAGCCTCTGACTCGTGGAATGCAGGCAGCGCTGCCCTATATCGACGATTTCATGCCGGTTCATAATCTGGAGAGCCTCGAGGCACTGGCACAGCATCTCTCCGATCTGGCCGATACGCGGCCCGTCCGTCGCCAGGCACCGCTCGACTTCTCCAATGAGCGGATGAAACGAGTCAGCTAATACGTTAGAGCCAATGAGGGGTCGCAATTCAACGAAAGGTCCTAATCATGCGAGACATCCTCGAACAGATCAACGAATGGCGAAATAGCGGCGAGGAAATTGCGCTGGCGACCGTCGTTGCCGCCTCAGGCTCTACGCCCCGGCCAGTCGGAGCAAAACTGATAGCAACCCGCAACGGAAAGATGCACGGCTCGGTCAGCGGTGGCTGTGTCGAAGGCGCAGTCATCGAAGCCGCGGCAGAAGTGCTAGAGAGCGGGAAGCCGCGACTGGTGCACTTCGGCATCTCAGATGAGATGGCCTGGGACGTCGGGCTTTCCTGCGGAGGCCAGATCGACGTGTTTATCGAGCCGCTTGAGACAGCAGCGGTGAGTTAGGCCATGCGAGGCGACGTATTCCAGGCGCTTCACGACGCTATCGCTGAAGAGCGACCTGCGGCCTCCGCCACCGTCCTCGACGGTGATGAACCAGGCCAGCAGGTCGTGCTCGTTCATCCGGATAGGCTCATCAGCTCGGTCGAGGGCGCATCGCTGAACCAATCAATCGCTGACCGGCTGGCCGGAGTCGTGGCTGACGGCACGACCGGCATCGAGGAGATCGACGGCCACAAGGTCTTTCTTGAGGCGCACCTCCCGCCTCCACATCTGGTGATCGTCGGTGCAGTCCACATCGCCATTCCACTCGTCACGATGGCGCAGGCGCTTGGTTACAAGACGACCGTCATCGACGCGCGCGGTGTCTTTGCAACGGAAGAGCGATTCCCGCACTCGGATTCATTGGTAGAGGCATGGCCCGACGAGGGTTTAGAACAAATCAATCTCCATCCCGGAGTTGCCGCGGTGATCCTTGCGCACGATCAGAAGTTTGAGGATCCAGCGCTTGAGGTGCTGCTGCGAAGCGATGTCGGCTACATCGGCGCGATTGGAAGTCGCAAGACGAGTGCCGAGCGACTCGAACGCCTGCGCCGCTATGGCTTCACCGACGAGCAGCTCGCTCGAATACACGGCCCCGTCGGGCTTGATCTCGGCGGTCGGTCCCCAGGGGAAGTCGCGCTGAGCATCCTTGCCGAGATTGTTGCCGTCAAGAACGGTCGTGATCCACAACGCGCACTGGCTGCCGCGAAGAGCGCATGAGGGCAGTCAGTCGAGTTGGCGGGATTATTCTTGCCGCAGGCATTGCCAGCCGGCTCGGTCGCCCGAAACAGCTGCTCCCTATTGATGGACGCCCCCTACTCGAACGCACGCTCGACGTTGCCCGGAACTCAGCGCTTGATCCCGTAATCGTTGTCTTGGGCGCCTATCGCGACGAGATACGGGAACAGGTCAATCTCAGCGGCATCGAGGTCGTGATCAACGACGACTTTCAAGATGGCCAGTCAACCTCGCTTCGAGCCGGTATCGAGGCGTTGCCGACTTCAGTGGCCGGTGCAGTGGTGTTGCTAGCGGACCAACCGCTGCTGCCGGCCGGTCTGCTCGACGACATGATTGAGTCGTTCGATCCCAAGCTCGACGCGGCAGTCCAGCCGCGCTACCGTGAACGCCCAGGAAATCCGGTCTTGCTCAGCCAGTCACTCTTCGACGAGATTCACGCGCTAGAAGGCGATACTGGTGCTCGTGGCGTGCTCAAACGTCACCAGGACGCGATCAGATATCTGGACTACACGCGCTTCCCAATGCCACGGGACGTCGACACTGAGGACGACCACCAGGCCTTGCTGGATACATGGTTCTCGCTGGGTGCGCCGTTTACCGCCCGGTATTGCCCTCGATGTGGGCAGGAGATGGGAGTCGAAGAGCGTCAAGGCCGGCTCCGGCCAGTCTGCCCAGCATGCAACTTCACGATCTTTGTCGATCCCAAGCTTGCGGTGGCCGTGATCATCGACACCGATGATGGTATTGTGATGCAGCGAAGAAAGATTGACCCTGGGCACGGCAAATGGACCTTCCCATCTGGCTTCGTGGATCGTGGCGAAGACCTGCAGTCCGCGGCGAGGAGGGAAGTTCAGGAAGAGGTCGAAATCGTCGTCGACGACCTGGAACTGCTCGACATCTATTCGGAACCGGGAGAGACCGTTGCCCTCGTCGTCTACATCGCCCGCGTCCCCGGTGCCGAGCCAGCGCCCGGTGACGAGTCGGACCAGGTAGCGGTCGTCAACCCACGAACGCTTCCAGAACTGGCATTCGCGCGCGACGCACGGATTGTCAGCGACTGGCTGTCGATCGGCACCACACGGTACTGAGAAAGACGCACAAGCAAGGAGGGATGTTCAGCGGCATGGCAGAACAGCAGCGAGTGAACGGAAAGTACGTCGGCGCGCCGGTTCGCCGTGTCAACGATCACAAATTCATCACCGGTCGCGGTCAGTTCGTCGATGATATCGAGCTGCTCAATACTCTGCATGTCGTATTCGTCCGCTCTCCGCACGCCCACGCTCGCATTCGCTCCATCGACGCGTCCGCTGCTCTATCTTCGCCCGGCGTCGTGACGGTGGTAACGGGGAACGAGATCACCGAGTGGATCCAGGCGGATCGACCACATGAAGCGTTGCTCCCCGGCCGTGATCTACCTCGCTACCCGATCGCCCCGGATACAGCTCGCTTCGTCGGCGATCCCGTTGCCGCAGTTCTCGCTGATTCGGTCAGCCAGGCCATGGATGCCGCGGAGTTGATAAATGTTGATTACGAGGTGCTCCCAGCTGTCGCCGACGCGACCAAAGCACTCGAGCCTGATGCGCCAATCGTCTGGGAAGGCTGGGACTCCAACGCCGTCTGGGAATGGAAAGTTGAGGAAGGCGATGTCGATGCAGCGTTCGACTCTGCACCGCATCACATCTCGCTTGATCAGACCTATCAACGCGTGGCATCGATGTTCCTGGAGACGCGCGGCGTGCTCGCGAATTATGAGCCCTACCGGCAGTTGACAATTTGGTCATCAACGCAGGTGCCGCACCGCGTACGCACGACCATCTCGGACTTGATCGGCATCCCCGAGCAGACTATCCGCAGCATCGCGCCAGATGTCGGCGGAGGGTTCGGATCCAAAGGCGGCGTCTACCCAGAATATCTCTTCGCGGCGGCCGCAAGCTACCGTCTGCAGCGACCGGTCAAGTGGATCGAGACGCGCAGTGAGCACTTCCTATCGACCAATCAGGGACGCGACCAGACGCAGCACATCGAGGCGGCTGTCGATGATAGCGGGAAGATCCTGGCGCTGAAAGCCCGCGTCATCGCGAATTGCGGCGCGTACGGCGCGACCTCTGTCGGGCAGCGCACCGGCCTTATGTCGAGCGGGACCTACAAGATCCGGAACTTGCGAACCGAGGTGACCGGTGTCGTCACCAACACGACGCCGACATCTGCCTACCGCGGCGCTGGGCGTCCCGAGGCTGCCTATCTCGCCGAACGGCTGGTGGACAGAATAGCTGCAGAGCTTGATCTCGACCCAGTAGCCGTGCGCAAGGTGAACTTCATCCAGCCAGAGGATTTCCCGTACCGCAGCGCCACTGGCGCGCTCTATGACAGCGGCAACTATGCCGAAACGCTCGATACCGCGCTGGAGATGCTGGGCTGGGAGCGTGCCCTGGCCGCACAGAAGGAAGCCCGAGCTGAAGGTCGGATTGTCGGCACCGGCATCGGATTCTTTTGTGAATTTGCTGGCCCAGGCTGGGACAGTGGCGAAGTGCGAGTTGCGCCGACCGGAGCGGTCACGGTGATGACCGGCATCTCCCCCCACGGGCAAGGCAATGAGACCAGCCTGGCACAAATCGCTGCAGATGAACTCGGTGTCCCGCTCGACTCCGTGACGGTGCTTGCTTCCGACACGGCGATCGTCCCGCAAGGTATCGGGACGTTCGGATCTCGTGGGACGGCGATCGGTGGCGGTGCGGTGCTGCTGGCGGCCAAGGAAGTTGCCGCCAAGGCGCGAAAGCTCGCTGCAGCGATGTTGGAGGTTGCACCGGACGATATCGAGCTCGTTGACGGACAAGCTCGCGTGACTGGCGCACCTGATCAATCGATCCCCTTCGCCAGACTGGCTCGCACGGCGCATGGCATGGCGGGCATTCCAGAAGGTATCGAACCAGGACTTGATGCGCAGTCATTCTTCCAGCCGGAAGGCCGGCAATTCCCCTTCGGCGCGCATCTGGCCCAGGTGGAGATCAATCCAGATACTGGTGAGATCGACGTGAAGCGCTACATCGCCGTCGATGACTGCGGCACGATCATCAATCCGCTACTCGTCGAGGGTCAGGTGCATGGCGGGCTCGCGCAGGGTTTTGGGCAAGCACTCTGGGAAGAGATGGTCCATGACGAGCAGGGCCAGGTGTTGACTGGCTCGCTCATGGATTACGCCACGCCACGGGCCAGTCAGTTCCCGCACTTCGAGTTGGGCGAGACCGTGACCCCAAGCCCCTACACGCCGCACGGGGCGAAAGGGGTCGGCGAAGCAGGGACGACCGGCGCGCCGCCCGCACTGGTCAATGCCGTGCTCGACGCGCTCCGGCCATTTGGTGTCAAAGAGATCGACATGCCGCTGCGTGCAGAAAAGATCTGGAAACTGATCTCCAGCTCGCAGACAGCGTGATTCAGTCTTCGAGCGCTTCAACCTCATCGCGAAGCGCACGCACCTGCTGGCTCAGATAGAGGATGTAGGCCGAGATGCCGATCCAAGTGATGGCGAAGGCCGCGAAGACATAACCGAGATTGTCATCCATTATTGATTCTCCGATCCGCCGCTGACCTGCCCGGTGGCTGGCGCGGGAGTCTCAGACATGCTGGCACTTCGGCCCGCCGCCAGCATCTGTTGCAATTGCTGATCCATGATCTGGTCGCGGGACTTTTCGATTCGAGTCTTGAGGATGAGTAAATAGAAGAACAAGAGAGTGAACGCCGCGAACATCCAGAGCATGCTGTAGAGCATGCTATCTGGCAGGCTGGGGCCGCTACTCTTGAGCACTACCGGCGTTGGGTGCAACGTTCTCCACCACTGCACCGAGAGGTGAATAATCGGGACATCGATCGCACCGATGAGCCCCAACACCGCAGCCCAGCGCGCCCCACGATGCACTTCTCCAGCATATGAGCGAACGACAAAATAGCCGAGATAGATGAACCAGAGCACCAGCGTCGTCGTCAGCCGTGCTTCCCACTCCCACCAGGTGCCCCAGATCGGGCGACCCCAGAGTGAGCCGCTAATGAGCACCAGCGTCGTGAAGAGAAACCCAAGCTCGGCCGCTCCACGCGCCAGACGATCCCACTTCAGGTCCTTCTTCCAGAGATAGCCTATGCTGCCGACCAGAATAAATCCGTAGGACATATAGGCGAGCCAGGCCATGGGCACGTGGATGTAGAAGATGCGCTGAGCATGTCCCTGGGTCGCATCAGTCGGCGCGTAGATAAACGCGAGGTAGAGGCCGATCGTGATAGCGATCAGGCTGATGATCCCCAGGATATTGACCCAGCGATCTTGCCTCGCGAACAATGAGGCCATAGACTCCCTCGTCTCCTCAGTCCTCGATAACGAAACTAAAACTCAGATAGGCGAGTGCGATAAAGAGCACATCAAACCCCACCAGCAGATTAAACCATCGCAATACGTCGTCGCTCTCGCCTTGAAAGACATTCGCCGTCGCGCGAACTGCCGCGATCAGCACCGGAATCATGAGCGGGAAGAGCAAGAGCGGAAGAATGACTTCCCGGGATCTCCCGCCCGAAGCCACGGCTGAAAAGAGCGTCCCGAGTCCAGCGAATCCGATGCTGCCAGCCAGTGCGACCAGAATGACTCGCGGATCGAGCGCGGGCAGATCGTAGAGCGCTGCAAAGACCGGCAGCGATATCGCTTGCACGAGCAGGATCGAGAGCAGCGTCGAGCCGAACTTGCCGAGAAAGAGAATGCCGCCATCCACTGGCAGAAGCAGCAGACCATCGAAGGTTCCACGATCGCGCTCTACAGCAATCGACCGGCCAATGCCAAGGACACCAGCAAAGAAGAAGGCAATCCAGAGCGCGCCGGCACCATTCAGCTCCTTCTGCTCCCGAATCAGATCGAAGGCGAAATTCAACGTGACGATCGTCACGAGTGTGAAGGCGAGCATCGCGCCGATGAATTGACGGGAGCGAAACTCAACCAGCAGGTCCTTCCAAATCAGCGCCCAGACGCGTCCCATCGCTACACCGTCACCGGTTCCAACGGCGAGATTGCAGATTCCACCTGAGCCAGCGAGAGTGTTGGCGCAGGAGCATCCAGCACCAGATCGCCTCGCTGCAGCACGACAATGCGAGTGGCAAGCCGGAGCGCGCGCTCGATAGCATGGGACGTGAAGATGACCGCTCGTCCCGAAGCAGCCTGATCGGTGACGATACGCTCTAGCACTCGCAGCCCGGGAGCATCGAGCCCAGTATCAGGCTCATCGAGAATCAACAGATCCGGGTTGTGAATCGTCGCACGGGCCAGGTCGAGCCGCTGCAGGAGTCCTCGAGAGAGTGTCGCAGCTGGCCGGTTTGCACGGTCCGACAATCCAACGCGATCAAGCGCCTGGGTAACCACCTGGTCGGGGTTAGCCAGTCCATACATCGTGGCAGTGAATCGCAGATTTTCGGTGCAGGTGAGCTCGGGATAGATGTACGGCTGATGGCCGGTGACCCCGATGCGCTCACGTGTCGAACGACGATCCTCGAGCGCATCTGAACCAAACGCGCGGTAGGTCCCCAGTGTCGGGCGCGAGAGCGTCGCGATAATACGGATGAGTGTGGACTTGCCAGCGCCATTGGAGCCTAGCAATGCCAGCCGCTCACCCTCAAATACCTGCAATGACACCCCACGGAGCGCGAGGTGGCGTCCAAAACGCTGGGCGATGTTCGAGACCTCAATCAGCGGCTGAGCGTCGTTCACAAGGATCCTTCGAGCGGCCCGGATTCAGTCATCGACGAGCGATTGGTCGGTTCAGGATGTACCGCTTCTGATTCTTCTTCTGGCGTGTCGTCGGCAGTCATGGCGATGAAATCTGGCAGGTCAGGAATAATGACCGTGTCGACTTCCACGTGATCCCGGCGTGCCCGAATGATTGGCTCCAGGACGAAACCGAAGACTACGATAATGAGTAGGGCCATCAACGGAATCGCCAGCTCCATGCGCTAATCAGTTCCCTTCGGTCGAACCACGGCTCCGGAACCTGCTCCATCACCGAGCGCTTCTCTGGCAATGGCCTCAAGTTCAGGATCTTGATCATTTTCGTCGGTTGCCGCGCCCGTTTGGTGGATTCCGTCGCGCAGGTAGAGCACGACGATGATCGCCCCGAAGGCAAGCGCCACGACGGGGATCCACCACAGTGTCAGGTTGAAGCCTTTCTTAGGGGGTTCGAGGAGCACTTCCTCGCCAAACCGAGCCACAAAGAAGTCGATAATCTCCTCGTTGCTCTTGCCTGCCTGAACTTGCGTCTCGATCGTGTTCATCATCTCGTGGGCCAGCGATGACTGACTGTCAGCGACCGACTCACCAGAGCAAATAGGACAGGCGAGCTTGCGGCCAATCTCCAGCGAACGAGGATCGTAGATCTCTTCTGCCGCCGAGACGCTGGCAAGCGACGCGACCAGACTGAGTGCAGCAATGATCAGAGCCAAGCCCAGGCTAGGTCGTCGCTTCACCGAACGCGCCCTTCCGGCGATAGCTCGGCGCACGAACTGTCTGCACACCCGGGGCTGGCCAAGCTAGCGTCAGCATGCCGATGAAGTAGATCCCGCCGCCTACCCAGATCCAGGGCACGAGCGGGTTGACAAAGATGCGGAGGTTGGCGTTGTCGTTCTCATCCCACTCCAGCAGCATCACATAGACGTCGTCGAAACCGACCGTCTCAATACCGACCTTGGTTGTCGGTTGATTCTCAAAGTTGCGATAGAAGAACCGCTCAGCCGTGATAACGCCTTCAGACTTGCCATCCTTGAACACCTGGACGTCGGCCATGACGGTCGTGCCATCCGGCATCAGATCTTGACTGATGTTGAGGTATTTCAGCTGATAGCCTGCCACGTCAATCGTCTCACCGGGTGCGGCAATGACCTGCTTCTCAGTCTGGAAGAACCAGGAGCCGACGATCCCGATCGCAATCAGGGCGACGCCAAGGTGCACGATGTAGCCGCCATAGCGTCGAGGGTCGCGGCGCAGGAGCTTGAGGAAGGCTGTTGGAACAGAATCGCCGGCATTCTTGCGACGCAGACGGATGCCCCGGTAATACTCGACGACCACTGCACCGATGGCAAAGACTGCGGCGGCCACTCCTGCCGCGGCCATTGGCTGACCAAAGAGGAAGAGCATCGCGAAGATCACAACGATACTCACTGCCAGTGGAATCCCGATTGCGCGCAACAACGCCTCGCGAGCAGTACGGCGCCAGGTGAGCAGCGGCCCAACACCCATCAGGATCAGCAGTGCCAGGAGCATCGGTCCGTTGACGGTGTTGTAGAAGGGGATCCCGACCGTGATCGCTGTTCCCTGGATCGCCTCGGTCGCGAGCGGATAGAGCGTGCCCCAGAGTGTCGCGAACGCTATCGCGACGAAGAGCAAGTTATTCAGTAGGAAGCCGGACTCGCGTGATACGACAGAGTCGAAATTGCCAGTCGCCTTTAGCATCGGTAGACGCCAGACGACCAGCCCGATGCTCAGAGCCAGCATCGAGAGCACCGCACCGAGGAAATAACCGCCAATGTCGGACACTGCAAAAGCGTGGACCGATGAGATGAGCCCACTGCGAACAACGAAGGTGCCGAGGAATGAGAGACAGAATGACGCCAGCACCAGCGAGACATTCCAGACTCTCAGCATGCCGCGACGTTCCTGGACCATGACGGAGTGGATGAATGCGGTGACGGTGAACCATGGGAGAATCGACATATTCTCGACCGGATCCCAGGCCCAATATCCGCCCCAGCCAAGCACGTGATAAGCCCACCAGCCGCCGAGGAAAATACCGGTACTAAGAATTGCCCAGGAAACCAGCGCCCAGTTACGGACGAACTTCAACCACTCCTTACCCATCCGGCCGGTGATCAGACCAGCCACGACGATGCCAAATGGCACCGCGAAGCTAGCAAATCCGGCCAGCAACATGGGAGGGTGGATCAGCATGCCAGGGTCGCGAAGCAGCGGGTTGAGTCCCTCGCCCTGAGTTGGAGTGACATGGTTTACACCGAACGGCGTCGAAACAAAGACCAAAATATAGAGGAGGAAGCTCAGGACCAAGAGCACGGCTGCGGTGGCGTAGGGGATGAGGTGGGGAAAGCGCGCACGATTGCGGAAGAACGCGATTGACGAGAGGACGCCCGCAACAAGCGTCCAGTAGGTCAGACTTCCTGCCTGCCCACCGTAGAACGCAGTCACGACATATCGCAACGGCATTTCGGTGCTAGAGCGTCCAGAGACGTATGCGAGGCTGAAATCGTGGGTAACGAACGCCATGAGCAGGATGCCTGCTGCGATTGCCACGAGAATTGTGACGCCGATGAGTGCTCGAAGGCCGCTGTGGGCGAGTTCCGCAACGCGCCAGTGTGCACCGGCCGCACTCAGAATTACACCAACCACGGCGAGCACCAACGCGAGGGTGATGACCCCCTGTCCGAGCTGTGCCATCCTTTGCCCGCCCTATCCGATTGCTACTTGGATACGCCTTCGTCCGCAGCTTCGAACCTTGACGGGCACTTGGTTAGTAGCTCGTCAGCGTGGAA
This sequence comes from uncultured Thermomicrobiales bacterium, assembly GCA_964399615.1. Lineage (GTDB taxonomy): Bacteria > Chloroflexota > Chloroflexia > Thermomicrobiales > CFX8 > CAYNTE01. The sequence goes on along the minus strand of CAYNTE010000015.1, from coordinate 18,908 downwards.
GACGCCATCCTTGTACGTACCCGTGGCGATAACTTGTGCCTCATCAGAGAAGATATCTGGGACCGCGCCGTCATAGACAATCGGCATTGTCGATTGACCATCCGAAACGACGAACTTGATGGGATCGCCGATCGCGCCACGCTCGATGGTGCCATCTTCAACATCGCCACCCATCCTGATCCGCTTGCCCTCAAGATCGGTGGTTGAGTTCTGTAGCTCGGTAACGGTCATGTAGAAGCCGGAAGGTTTACCCATCGCGTTGTACAGCAGGAACCCTGCTGCCACTACCACGAGGGCAACAGCTATCAGGAGTTTCTTATTCATCCATGGTCGCGACTTCTCGCGAATGTCCACGCCATGAGTTGGAGCCAAGCTCTCAGCGCTCATGAGGTTGCCCTTACCTACCGCTGTGCTCGGTAATATCGCCCCCCAGTGCCCAAACAGGCTACCAGTGCTTGCCGGGCGCTATCTATTGTTACAAATCCGACAACTTCGCGCCGGTCACGCTGCTCAGTTCGTTGGAGGCCAAACCGAGGTCAGCACGATACCCATAATGAAAGCAAAGGCACCGAGAAGCAAGATGATCTCCCCTCTCGTACGCCGTCCCCTCCTCCGGCCTGTGCGCTGCGCAATCAGCCAGAATGCGACTAACGCAGCGATGACCTTGAGTGCCAGCAATATGGGATAGAGCAAGCCGCCCTGGCCCTGCGACAGCCGATCGACAATCAGGATCGTCCCGGTAGCAAGCATCAGGTACGTCGCGGGACGCGACCAGGATGCGTAGAGCTGCTGCGTGCGTCGCGCAGTCTCACCACCTGATTCCAGCTCGGCTGCAGCTGGACGCACGGCTACCAGATAGTAGATGCCGCCACCAAGCCAGACAGTCGCCGCCAAAGCATGCAAAACGCGCAGGCTGATCAGAAAGATGGCCGATATATCCATCCTACGCTGATCCTTCGTTATTGAATCTCGGGTCGGGAATAGAGACGTCGCTGATGCCAGGGCAAGAATCTGCGACAAGACCTGCCATCTACTTTGCCAGCGCTACGAGGTCCATAAATTCGCGGACTGATTGGAATTCACCTCGCTGCAATGCCACGAGTTCACCCTCGGAATTGATCAGATAGGTCTCTGGAACGCCGACGAGACCGTAATCGACGGCCACGGAATCGCCACCGGAGTTGTTGTCATTGAGCACTAGGTAGTTGACCGCGAAGTCGTCCATCATCTTCAGCGCGTCATCCTTCTGATCGAGCGTATCGATCCCGACAATGACGACATCCTCATCAACCTGTCGAGCTGCCTGGGTGAGGATGGGGATCTCGCGCTTGCAGGGGCCACACCAACTTGCCCAGAAGTTGATCACGACCGTTTTGCCTCGGAAGTCAGCAAGCGACATTGCCTCGCCGCCTTTAATAGGCTCGAGGGTGAAATCCTGCGCCATCTTAGGCTCTTCAAAGACGATCGCACGACCTTCCGCGCGTCGTTGGTCCCGGTTGACGGCATCCGGCGCAACCACAGCCACGACGATAACGCCGATCAGCGCCAGGAACAGCGCTGCTGCGATTCCCGGAATAATGCGGGTTCGCACGATGCTGGGACGGACCGTATCTTGAGTTTCGGATGGCTTGTCTACTAGCTCGTCGGCAATGTCTTCGGCGGTGCGCTCGCTCATGGACTAGCTTTCTCCGCGTTTCCGCTGGTGGGGGAAGAGGGACTCGAACCCTCACACCTTTCGGTACGTGCTCCTAAGGCACGCGCGTCTGCCAATTCCGCCATCCCCCCGTGACCTATGAATTATATCAACGGTTACTCTCAACTGGCCTGCAGCCGCCCGGCATCACGCATAATCTCCAGCACTCTGTCAATTGGAAGCGCCTCGCGGACATGCCCGTCCCGGCCAGTCATCGTCTCGGCCATGAATATCGCGTTGAGAATCGCCTCTTCAGTCGCCTCGACGGTCGCCTGGAACAGCGCGTCAATGACATCGGCGCGCGGTCCCAGCAGATCGATTTGCTGCGTCAGCGCCTCGGTCTCATGCGGCACACGCAAGCCAGGGTGAGCAGAGAACGCGATCACGTAATCACCACTGCCGTTTCCGGAGATCGAGCCTGTGCGCGCCAATCCATGCGTGACGCGACGCGAGAGTCGACGCAGACCATGATCGAGCACCGGGGCATCTGTCGCGAGCACAAACATGATCGAGCCGCGCTCCGGAGGTCCGCCGTCCATGTCGTCGAGGTAGCGCCCGACGTGGACGCCATCGATCATCAGCTGACGCCGTCGCCCGAAGTTTGCAACGACGAGCAAGCCGACAGTCCAGCCACCGAGGTTACCAGGTATCTGGCGTGACGCGGAGCCGACACCGCCTTTGAAGTGAAACGCTGACATGCCGGTCCCTCCGCCGACGCCACCCTCTTCGACGGGTCCACCTGCAGCAGAATCCAGCGCCGCAAGGACATGCTCCTCGCGCACGTGCCGGCCCTGCATATCGTTGAGATAGGAATCGGAGCACTCGCCAACAATGGGATTGATCGTCGAGGTGTTGATGCTGATGTCGGGATTCTCGCGAATGCCATAGCTGATCAGCGCGTCAGTCACCTTTCCAACGTTCGTGGTGCCAGTGAGCGCAATCGGGCTCTCAATGACGCCCAGTTCATCAACCTGTTCCTGACCCATGCACTTGCCGAAACCGTTGATGACGTGAATCGCGGCGGGCACCTTCGCTTGGAAAATGTTTCCGGGGTGCGGCTTTATTACCGTCACGCCGGTGCGGATCGGCCCGGTGCCCGGCACAAGCGGGCCATCTCCCTCGATCAAGGTCACCTGACCGACTTGCACGCCATCGACATCGGTAATCGCGTTGAGAGGTCCAGGCTCCATCTCGCCAATGCTGATGCCGAGTTCGCGTGGGCGCTTGCGTTGTGTCATTCGGCTGCCTCGTTCCCGGCCGCTTTGCGAGCACGGAGAAGCACTTTGTGATCGATGAACGACTCGATCTGCCCGTCGTTGATCTTGATCTCGAAGAATTCGAGTGTTTTCTTCGGCTGCTCCAGTACCCAGGCATCAAGTGCCTCGCGAGCGTCGTCGCTCATCTTCGAGCGCGACGTCCACTCGGGATACTCGTGAGTACGGATGACGAGTTCGTGATGATCGACCACAAGCCCGGCATGCTCGTTGAACTCCAGCCACTTCGCCAGCGTGTAGCTGCGGACGTGGGTCGCATCACGTCGCGCCTCCATCTCGTTGATGAAATCATCAAGCGCTGGGTCGTCTGGACCGAGCGAATCCATCAAGACGAACCGACCCCCCGGCCGGAGAACACGGGCGGCCTCATTGACGAACGCCTGAGGATCGTCGAAATGATGTGGTGCGACGCGACAGGTGACGATATCGAATGCAGCATCCTCGAACGGCAAATCCTCGGCGTCTGCTTCGACGAATTCAACGTTCTCGACACCTTGCGACGTGATGAATCGCTCAGCGGCCTCCAGCATGCGCGGCGTCAGATCGGAAGCGACGACATGCTTGACGTGCGGGGCGACGGCAAGAGCCGTATGTCCGCCGCCGGTTGCAATATCGAGCGCAATGTCCGTCGGTTTCGCTTCGGTCAACTCAACGAGGCGAATCAGATCTGGCCCGCTGCGGTGCCGGAGCGACTCGACATAGCCTTCTGCAGTATCGCCGAATTGCTTCTGAACGTCGGTCTTGTGCTGACTTTGCGTGCGTTCGGTCATGCCATCCACTCCTCATCTGACGAATCTGGAGCAAATAGTCTCACATTAATTGCAATCGTGGGAGCCACGCTGCTTACTCGAACACCGTCTGCGCTTCTCTGAGTTCCACCCTGGGTGGGATGCTGTCATCGAGACTTGGTGGATCGTCAGGTGTCACATCGTCGTCACCCGCCGGGGTATCACCCATCAGCAGCGGCTCTCGCGCCAGCCGCCAGCGAAGCAGAATCACTGGTATCGGTGCAACGACGGCAAAACCCCACCAAATCGCTGGAAACCCAAGTTCAAAGTGCACTGCGAGCGCGCCCAATCCGACCGCTGCCCAGACCATCACCGAGTTCACGACCATCGGGAAGACGGTCTTACCCGTGCCACGCATCGCTCCGGTATAAGCAAGCATGAGACCCCATAGCGGCTGCGTAATGGCCAGTGCGCGCAGCGCCCCAGCACCAGCGTCGACCACCGCGGGATCGCTGGAGAATGCGCGGACGATCGGTTCCGCAAAGATAAAGTAGATAACACCAACGAAGCCCATCCACGCCGCTGCAAACTGTGCCCCAGCCGTCATGGCACGCCTGCCAGAAGCTGGGTCTCGCGCTCCGACGGACTGCCCGACGAGGGCAGTTGCAGCCACAGTCAGACCCAGACCAGGCATAAAGGAGAGCATCTGAGCATTGCCGACGATGCGATGCGCCGCCAGTGCCGAGGTGCCGAGCACGGCAACGATGCCAGTCAAGAGTGCAAAGCCGAACGACCACGACGCTTCTTCACCGGCAGTCGGCAATCCAATGCGGCTCAGTGTCGAGACAAATCCGCGACTCGGAGTCCACCGCCCGCCGGCTGAGAGTGAAACAGGTTCCTTGCGACGAATCAGGACATAGGCCAGAACGATTACTTCGGCAGACCAGCCAATCGTTGACGCGAGCGCGCTTCCCTGAACACCCATATCCGGCAGACCGAATTTCCCGAAGACAAGCGCATAGGCGAAAAAGCCATTGAGGCCACTTGCCAGGATCGTCGCGAGCATGGGTGTGCGTGTGTCGCCGGCTCCCATCAGCGCCCCGGCCTGCACAAAGACGACCATCAAAATGGGCATCGACAGAGCGGAGATCTCCCAATAGTCCAGCGCCAGCCGCTGAACCTCTGGCTCCATGCCGAACAAGCCCAAGAGTGGATCACCAAACACGAACCCGGTGACGGCGAGCGGGATGGAGATGAGCAGGACCAGGACGACGGCCTGGCGGATCACCGCACTCGCGCGCCGTGAATCGCGAGCGCCGATGGCGTGGGCGACCATGACCGAGACGCCAGCTTCAACGGCGATGAACAAGATCATCATGATGTAGACAAGCTGAGATGCGGTCCCAACCGCGGCCAGCGCTTCCTCGCTCAGGTGCGAAACGACGTAGGTATCGACGACCTGAATGGAGGTCAGGAATAAACCCTGCAGCATCGCGGGCCAGGCAAGGAGCATTACCCGACGCCGCATCAGCTCGTCAGGGTTCAGATCTCTGGATGGTCCGATAGCGAACCAACTCTTCAAGAATGCCAGCACGGTCACGACCCGGCTCCTAACCCACGCAGGACCACATCTACGGCACGCTCCGGAATCGCACCGATCTCGCTTTCGCTCAGCGTGCCCTCGCTGCTGATCAACACCAGGCCATGCACCATCGCCAGCAACACCGCAAGATCGAGAACTGGCTCGGTCGAATTCAACTCGCCGGCCGCAATGGCTTCGTTGATGAGCGAGCTGAGAAACTGTTCCACAAGCTCAGAATTTGGTCCCCATTGGTTGGTCGACTTCGGGCCGCCATAGGTCGTTTGCAGCCCCATCATGAGCTGGTAGTCGTTGGGATGTTCGATCCCAAATCGAATCGCTTCCAGCAGCGACTCTCGTAGCCGTCGCACCGGCTCGCGAGAGCGCGGCAGGCGACGCATACGGTTGAGCAACCGACTGAACTGTTCTTCGCTGACCTGATAGAGCAAGTCGTCCTTGTCCTTGAAATGGACGTAGATCGTGCCGTGAGTGATCTTGGCGCGCTCGGCGATTTTGCGAACACTGACCGCCTCGTAGCCTTCGTCGACGAAGAGCTGCCGTGCGGCTTCCAGGATCTGTTCTCGGGTGCGTTCGGTATCCCGCGTTCTGCGCGTGTTCATGGTGCTCCTCGCTAACTGACCACCGGTTAGTGACCAGCGGTCAGTCTACCGATTTCGGCCGCGCACGTCAAGGAGGGCGCAGCCTGATTTGACAGGGAGCAGGGTCTTGAGTAGAGTGACCTCGTTACGGCGATGACGGCGAGTAGTAGCCGTGTGCAGACTCTAGCGAGCCAGGAACCGGTGGAAGCCTGGTAGTGAATGCGCAAGCGAACTCGCGCCCGAGCCGGTTAGGTGATGTGCACGACAGAGCCTGATCCGGGTCCGCCCGATATAGCGGAACCGAGCGGACGGTCAATTGGCCGTCAAGTAGGGTGGTACCGCGAGTGTTAACCTCGTCCCTAGTTTTTGGGGACGGGGATTTTTGTTTTTATCGGAGGACGCACATGCGATATGCAAGCCAGCCAGCACGCGAGCGAAGTGCGCGAACGCGGCGACAGCCCCGTCGCCGGGTGTGGTCCTCCCTCGTCAACCTCTTCCTTACATAGCCCCTGCGAAGGGGCGTCCCCAAGATTGTCGTTCTTTCGTTGGCCCGCGTACAGATTCCAAGAAGAGGTGAAACCATGACAGACCGCGTCATCGTATTCGACACAACCTTGCGTGATGGCGAGCAATCGCCGGGCGCAACCATGAATACTGAGCAGAAGATCGAGGTCGCACGCCAGCTGGCGCGCATGGGCGTCGACATTATCGAGGCAGGTTACCCAGCTGCCTCGCCCGGTGATCTGGATGCCGTGCGACGCATCGCCAAGGAGATCAAAGGCCCGAGGATAGTTGGATTGGCGCGCACGGCGATCTCCGACATCGACGCGGCGTGGGAAGCCGTGCAGCACGCCGAGGATCCCGGCATTCACACCTTTGTCTCAACATCGCCGATCCACATCGAGCGCAAGCTCCGCAAGACGCCGGACGAAGTCGTGGAGATGGCTCGCGCGGCAGTCCGCCGAGCGAAGAGTTATGTCGATAAAGTCGAATTCTCGGCCGAGGATGCCACCCGCAGCGATTGGGACTATCTCTGCCGCATCTTTGGAGTCGCCATCGAAGAGGGCGCCACAACGATCAACGTCCCCGACACGGTCGGCTACACGATGCCCAACGAGTATCAAGAGCTCATTCGCTACATCCAGGAGCACACGCCGGGCATTGAGAATGTAATCATCTCGGTTCACTGCCATAACGACCTCGGCATGGCTACCGCCAACACCGTCGCGGCAGTTCAGGCCGGGGCACGGCAGGTCGAGGTAACGGTCAACGGCATCGGTGAGCGCGCCGGAAACACCTCGCTCGAAGAGGTCGTCATGGCACTCAAGACTCGCCAGGATTTCTATGAGAGCGTCGACACCGGCATCGACGCTACACAAATCGTCGCCTCCAGCCGGCTCGTGAGCCGCATGACCGGCATCCAGGTGCAGCCAAACAAGGCCATCGTGGGGGCCAACGCCTTTGCGCACGAGGCCGGCATCCA
>CAYNTE010000015.1:0-11452 GCA_964399615.1 uncultured Thermomicrobiales bacterium | reverse complement strand
TGCAACACACCGATGACGAGCCGATGGTGCTGATTGACTGGCGCGCCGGCTCTGCATCGGAAGGTAAGTGCGAGGCGGCCGTGATCATCTCCGTCATGGGCAACGAACGAGAAGCTACCGGAAGCGGCAACGGGCAAGTTGACGCGCTCTATTCGGCCATCAACAAGATCGTCGACTTCGAGCCGGTGCTCGAGCATCTGCACATCGAAGCCGTCACCGAGAGCGCCGACGCGCAAGGCAGCACGACCGTGCGAGTGCGAGTTGGCGACGAGCTGTACATGGGCCGTGCTGTTTCGACCGATATAATCGCCGCCAGCGTCCAGGCCTACATCCTGGCGCTAAATCGTGCGATGATCGATCAAGAGGAGATTGTCGACCGAGACACGATGAAGGAGGCTGTCTAACATGGGGCAGACGATGGCCGAGAAGATCCTGGCGCGCGGCGCGGGATTGGACTCGGTTTCACCTGGCGATATCGTCGAGGTCGCTCTCGACCTCGTCATGACCAACGACGTCACCGCGCCACTCTCTATCCAGGAGTTCAAGAAGACTGGGCTCGAGCAAGTCTTCGACCCGTCGAAGGTCGTCTTCGTGCCAGACCACTTTGTGCCGGCCAAGGACATTCGCTCGGCCGAGAACGCCAAGATCATGCGCGAATTCGCCAAGCAACAGGGCACGATCTACTTCGAGCTGGGCCGAGCGGGCATCGAGCATGTCGTCTTGCCCGAGAATGGACTGACCCTGCCGGGCCAGATCATTATCGGCGCGGACTCGCACACCTGCACCTACGGCGCATTCAATGCATTCTCAACTGGCATGGGCTCGACAGACATCGCCGCTGCCATGGCAACTGGTACGACCTGGATCCGTGTCCCGCCAACCCTCAAGCTGCACTACACCGGCACATTGCCCGAAGGCATCGGCGGCAAGGACCTGATTCTGCACACGATCGGCAAGATCGGCGTCGATGGCGGGCTGAACATGGTCCTCGAATTCAGCGGCCCGGTCATCGAGCAGCTACCGCAGGACGACCGTATCGCGATGTGCAATATGGCCATCGAGGCAGGCGCAGACACGGGCATCTTCCCCTACGACGAGACGATGCGGGCGTGGCTCGCCAACGTCACCGACCGGCCCTACGAGCCTGTCGAATCTGACCCCGACGCGGAATACGCCGAGGTCGTCGAGATAGATGTCACCAATCTCAAACCGGTCGTTGCGCTCCCACATCTGCCGTCGAATGTCCATGACGCCGACTCGATCGAAGATATGTGGATTGACCAGGTCGTCATCGGCAGCTGCACGAATGGACGCCTCGGCGATCTTCGAGCGGCAGCAGAGGTGATCAAAGGCCGACAGGTTCACCCGGATGTGCGATTGATTGTCATCCCCGGCAGCCAGCAGGTTCATCGAGACGCAGCCCGTGAAGGCATTGATCAGATCTTCATGGAAGCAGGGGCGATCTTCAGTACCTCGACGTGCGGGCCGTGCCTTGGCGGGTACATGGGTGTCATCGCGAATGGCGAGCGCTGTGTTTCCACGACCAACCGCAACTTCCGCGGGCGAATGGGACACCGCAAGGCCGAGATCATCTTGACGGGGCCAGCGGTGGCGGCATCGAGCGCGGTCATGGGCAAGGTTGCGGCGCCATATCAACTGCCGCCCGTTGGAGCGCCAATCGCATCACGGCCCGCGCTGGCCGGAATGGAGGCTGATTAGGATGCAGTTTCGTGGTCGTGTCTGGAAATTTGGCGATGATATCGACACCGATGTCATCATCCCGGCTCGCTATCTCCTGACCTCCGACGCCAAAGAGCTGGCACAACACGTGATGGAGGACATCGATCCGGAATTCCCCTCCAAAGTGCAAGAGGGCGACATCATCGTGGCCGGCAAGAACTTCGGCTGTGGATCATCGCGCGAACACGCGCCAATCGCCATCAAAGGCGCAGGTGTCTCGTGCGTCGTCGCGAAATCCTATGCACGTATCTTCTACCGCAACGCCATCAATATCGGGATGCCGATCGTCGAGTGCCCTGAGGCGGTCGACGAGGCTGAAGACGGCGATATTCTGGAGATCGACACGGCAGAAGGGGTCGTCCTCAACACACGCACGGGCCAGAGCTACGACGCCAGTCAGCATTCCCCGTATGTGCAGCAGATCATCAAGGCCGGGGGACTGATGCAAGCTGTGACCGAGCGTGTGCAGAAGGAGAGCTCCACTGCATGAGCAACGGCGCGCATACGGTGCTGCTCCTGCCAGGCGACGGCGTGGGGCACGAGATCATCGCCGAGGCCGAGGCGACGCTAGCGAAGATTGCCGGGAATTCTGGGATTGAGTTGAGATTCGAGCGCGCCAAGATCGGCGGCGAGGCCATCGACGCTTACGGCGTTCCGCTGCGAGACGAGGACATCGAGCGCGCTCGTGCTGCCGACGCCGTGCTTCTCGGCGCTGTCGGTGGGCCCAGGTGGGACAACGTCGAAGCGAGCATCCGGCCGGAGCGCGGGCTGCTGCGCCTTCGGCAGACGCTCGGACTCTACGCCAACCTGCGGCCAGTGCGTGTCTTCGATGCGCTGGTCGACGCCTCTCCGCTGAAGCCAGAAGTGGCACGCGGCTCCGATTTCGTGATCGTTCGCGAACTCACCGGCGGGATCTACTTCGGCAAGCCCTCAGAAGTCCGGGCGACTCCGGAAGGCCGTGAGGCAATCGATACCTTGCCCTACACCGAAGAAGAAATCGAACGGCTCGCGAGACTGGGATTCGAGCTGGCACGTGGTCGCCGGAAGAAGGTCACCAGCGTCGACAAATCAAACGTTATGGCGACGTCGCGGCTCTGGCGGGAAATCGTAAACGAGGTTGCTGAAGACTATCCGGACATCACCCTGGAGCACGCGCTGGTTGATGCTTGCGCGATGCGGTTGATCAGCCGGCCAAATGACTTCGATGTGCTGGTAATGGAGAACATGTTCGGCGATATTCTCAGCGATGAGGCCGCGGTCCTTGCTGGTTCCCTCGGGATGTTGCCGTCCGCCAGCCTCGGCACCGCGCAGAACAGCGCAGGCGGTCAATTCGGCGTCTACGAGCCAGTCCACGGGTCGGCGCCAGATATTGCGGGGCAAGGCATTGCCAACCCAACCGGCGCGATCTTGTCGGCTGCCGCGCTCCTCCGCTACTCGTTCGGCATGGAGGCGGAGGCAAGTACTATCGAGCGTGCTGTCGAGCAGGTGTTGAATGAGGGAGTCCGAACGCGCGATATTGCGGGTGCCGACGACTCCGTCTCAACGGCAGAATTCGGGCATCAGGTGCGCGAAACCTTGTCGAAATAGCCCAACAGGGGGCCGAATCCCATTGACGGCTGCGGTATCATAGGGTATGAATGAGTGAGAAACGTCACGATGTGCGATTCCGGTGGGCAGCGAGTACAACTCACCAGGAGGGACGACGAATGATTAGCATCACAGACGAAGCGGTAGACCAGCTAAAGGATTTCCTGGCCGACCAGGGCACGCCCGAGTTCGGGCTGCGCGTATTCGTCGCACCGGGCGGCTGCTCGGGTCTGCAGTACGGCATGTCCGTTGAAGAAGAAATCGAGGACGGCGATACCGTCATCGATTCCAAGGGCGTCCGGCTAATGATCGACGAATTCTCCGCCATGTACCTTGATGGCGCAGAAATTGACTTCATCAACAGCCTGATGGGTGGCGGCTTCACCGTTCGCAACCCGAATGCTGTTGCCTCGTGCGCTTGCGGCCACTCCTTCGATGCAGGCGCAAACGCTACGACGGCTCAGGGCTGCGGCTGCGGCTGATCCAGCCCTGTTCCAAAGTTCAGTGAATTGAGAGCGACCGGGTGCTTTGCTGCCCCGGTCGTTGTCTCTATTTAGTGATCTCCGCTACAATCCCCCAAGATAGAGCGTGCTAGGCATTCTGGAGTTTTTGCAGGTGATTGCAGGACTACACACCAACACGGATGAAATCGAACGCGCGTGTCCAAGTTGTGGGAGTACCAGCGTTGAGTTCGTTCGCCGGGGTTTTGCTGGCCACACCGATGCAGCAGACCAGTATTTCACCTGCCACGAGTGCGGCCGGGTCACCTACGAGATCCTCTCGCGCAACCAGCGTGAGATGCGCATGGACCGCATCGAGCCCGGACGCTCGATCCGCCACGACGGGGCAGAATACACCGTCAGCCGCGTCCTCCGCGCTGGCGAAGACGAGATGCTGGTTTACGTCAGGCCATCGCCATCGAAACGCCTGCGGTACTAGTCGAAACTCGCCCTACGTATTGAGTAGTTCAGCAAGTCCGCTGGGCTGGTCCTTGTGGATCTCGGTCGTCGTCGTGCCTTCGGCGACTGCAGCGCTGGTGTTGGCGACGCCGAGGAGATCGAACATCAGCTCGAAGCGCTCCTGGAGTTCATCACAAATCGCCTCGACTCGAGCAGCATCCATCGTCCACATGTCGCGCTTGAATGGACCGAAAGCTCGCTTGCGGGTCTTGTAGTAGAACTGCGCGTCGGTCTCGCCCTCTTTGCGCTCGCTGGCGCGCGCTTCGGCCAGCCAGGAATAGGTCTTGCTCAGCAGCTCGGCTGGGAATGCGTCGCTGTCGTAGATGATGTTCTGGAAGCCGGTCGCCAGATGCACTTCGCTGGCGTTCGCCTTGGAGAAGAGCCCGAAGGCTTCCTCTGGCAACGTCGAAGCTCCATGCTGGACCGCGCCAGACAAGCCATATTCGGTGCGAGCCACTTCAGAGAGCTTACCGAGTGTCTCGAAGTCGACCGCGACCTCGGCAATAGAGCCATCGGGCAGTGGCACACCGCCGTGGCTGGTGCCGGTCTGGACACTGATCTTGGAGATGCCCTCGCCCTTGCCATCCATGAATTCGTTGAAGCCGTCCATGAAGGCTCGCAGCTCGGGAACGGTCGAATTCTCCTTGCCGACTTCGCCAATCTCGCCACCGATCGAGACGGTGACACCCTGCGGCTCTCGCCGGCGGATGAAGGCCGAGATCTCGGCCGTGCGCTGGGCATTGCCGCGCTGTTGGGCTGGTTCACCCTCAAGTGAATAATCGACGATGGTCGAGGCATCCACGTCGATGTTGAAGAAGCCGGCGTTCATGGCCTCGACTGCGAGCTCCTGGACGGCGCGCACTTCCTTGTCGCCGTCCTCGTTGTAATTGGCCAGATTGAGCTGGAAGTGGTCGCCCTGGATGAAGATCGGGGCGGCAACGCCCTCTTTAATAGCGGCCGCAAGCACCGAAGACGCATACTCGTGCGGCCGCTGATCGGTGTAGCCGATCTCGGAGCGGGCAATCTCGAAGATCTGCTGACCGACGTCGAGCTTGGCACGAGCTTTGAAGATGGCGCGCGCAACATCGTAGGTCAAACCACGGACGTTGATCGCCGGCGTTGTCTGATGCGACCAGGCACCCATTCCACCGGCCATGTAGAACTCGTGGATCGACGCGGGTGGGCAGCCGAGGGTCTGGGCAATCTCCCAGATCAACCACCGGGCAGCGGCGAGCACATCCTTCTCGCCAAAGACGGCGCTGAAGGCGAGACGGTCGATCAGCTCAGCACGCAGACCTTCAGGGTCACTGACCTCGACGCCGCGCGCTTCTATCGTGCCGTACTTCTGAAAGTCCTCTACGAGGTCAGCCAGGTTGGTGTATTCAACTGGTCTCCCGTTACTGGCGCTCATGCCGACGTCCTTTCAGTCTCTGCCTTCAAATGGATATTTCTGGAGCATGCTGTTGTACCAGCGCTGAACCGCTTGTTCTGCCCTAAACCATACCCGATCGTGAGCTAGAGATACTGGTCAAACCAGCCACAAATACGCTCCAGACGCTCGACTCTGTGGACGGGCTGGCCGCCTCGCGAGAGACCGTGGCTCTCATTCGGGAAGCGCACGAATTCGACACACTTGTCGTGCTTCTTGAGAGCAGTGAAGTACTCCTCACTCTGAGAGATCGGGCAGCGCAGGTCGTTCTCGGATGCGAGCAGCAGCACTGGTGTCTCGACATTCGCGACATAGGTAATCGGCGACCGCTCGACGTAGTGTTCCGGGTTCTCGTAGGGCGAACCGTCGTATTCCCAGTCGTTGTAGCTCCAGTTGAGGTCACTCGTGCCATAGAGCGACGCACGGTTGGCAGTCGAGCGCTGGCTGACGGCGCCCTTGAAGAGGCTGGACTGCCCGATGACCCAGTTGACCATATAACCACCGTACGAGCCGCCAGTAATGCCGAGGCGCTGCTCATCGACGTAGGGCAGTGCGCCAAGGAACTCGGCGGCCGCCAAGACGTCGCGATAGTCCTTGCCACCCCAGTCGCCGATCGTCCCGGCAACCCACTCCTGGCCGTAGCCGGTCGAGCCACGCGGGTTGGTCATCAGCACCACATAGCCGCGTGCCGCCAGGAGCTGCATCTCGTGGAAGAAGCCAACGCCGTACATGCCGTGAGGTCCGCCGTGGACTTGCAGAACGGCGGGGTAGCGGGCCGACTCGTTGATGCTCGGGGGCTTGAGCAACCACCCGTGAACCATGACGCCTGAATCGCTCTCAAACTCGACCTCTTCGACGCCCGCCAGCTCCACTTGCTCGAGCCATGCCTGGTTGATCTGGCTCAGCTGCTTGCTGTCTCCTTCAGCGTCTACGACGAAGATCTCCGGTGGAACGTTGAAGGTCGTCGAGCAGTAGGCGATTTCGCCTGAACCTGCAAGGGTGAATGACAGGACGTCAACCTCGCCATCGACCAGATATTCGACGTTACCATCGAGTGCACAGCTTGCGAGCTTCACCGAGCCACGGCTGCTGATGAGTGAGTAGATCGCTGACCCGTCTTGATTCCAGATCGGTCGCTGCGCAGGCACATGGAAGCGGATGTCCGACATGCTTGAGCTACCGGGCTCAACTTCCTGGCCCTCAAAGAGCTGCTGCACGTCGCCGCTATCGATGGAGCGAATGTAAATGTCGGTCAGCAGCGTTGGGCCGTACGGAGCTTCAGTCGTGGGATTGCCCATATAGGCGAGCTTGCTGGAATCGGCCGACCATGCTGGTGCGCCGTAGAAGCCATCGCCAGGCGTGAGGCGCTCCAGATCTCCACTTGCAAGCTCTAGCGTCCAGAGATCCATGCGTGTCGTAGCACGGCGGTCATTCTCGCGATAGGAACAGAAGGCAAGCCGAGTGCCATCGGGCGATATCGCTGGCTGCGTCGAGTGCCAGTCACCATCGGTGATCTGTTGCGCCTCGCCACCATCGACAGAGATGCGATGGATCTGGCGGAACTTGCCGTCCCAGAATCCTTCGCCGTCGAGCTTGTGCAAGAGGTCACGCGTCACGAAGGTGTCGGACTTCGGGGGATTCTCCTGATCAACCTTGCTGACGTAGTAGATCGCCGAGCTATCAGCAGACCAAACCGGGTCGGAGGGCGCATTGGTGCCGCTGGTGAGCTGCCAGGCCTCGCCACCATCGGCGGCCATCAGGTGAATCTGCCCGCTCCCGCTTCGGTTCGAGATGAAGGCCAGGTGTCTCCCATCCGGCGACCAGCGCGGGCTGTGGCCCTGACCACGACCAGCGGTGTATTGGTAGACCTCACCACTCGACCGGTCCGCCAGCCAGATCGCCGAGGTGTAGTCGTTCTCCTTCTGGCGCAGGTGCGTCACGACGAACGCGACTCGCTGGCCATCTGGGGAGATGTTGGGGTCCGCAACGATCCCGATCTCGAACAGATCCGCGATATCTAGCCGACGCTTCGCCATAGATCACTCCTCTTGTGGGCATCACCGAGCATCCAAATCAACGCGCAACATTGTAGAGCAGGTTGTGGAATTGTAGTGAGCTACGAACGCGGAATATGAACAGCCTGGCCATTGCTGACCAGGCTGTTAGGCATCGTATTGAAGCTTGATGTAGCGGGAACGGGCTTACCAGATCCCCAGCTCGTCCTTGGCGTCCTCAGTCATCATGTCTGGAGACCACGGTGGCGACCAGACGATCTTGACACGGACATCGGAGATCTCTTGGTTGTAGGAAGCCAGGCTGCGCTGGATGTCCTGGATGATCACCGGCCCGAGTGGACAGCCCATCGACGTGAGCGTCATGGTCACATCAACGGCCTTGTCTTCATTAATCTCAACGCCATAGACCAGGCCGAGATCAACGATATTGATCCCGATCTCCGGGTCATAGACGGTGCGCAGCGATTCGAGTGCGCCTTCAGCAGTCAAAGTCGATTCCATCATGCCCTCTTCCAGTTCAACATATGCATCGCTGTCGTGACATTCCGTCCATTGTACCTAGTCGCCGGTACGGGGTTCGTTTGCCACCAGCACATCGTCACCATCGATCTGCACCTCGTAGGTCTGCACCGGCACCAGCGGCGGGAATGATTCGACGTCACCGGTGCGAACGTTGAACGCGCCGCCGTGCAGCGGGCATTCGACGATGTCGCCGTACAACTCTCCCTCGGTGAGCGACGCCTCCTCGTGGGTACAGGTGTCATCGGTGGCAAAGAACTCGCCATCGACGTTGTAGAGTCCGATGCGCTTGCGACGAATACGCACCAGCTTCATCTCTCCGGGAGCGAGATCACTCACCTTCGCGACGGTGGTGAATTCTTGAGACATTCTTGAACTACCTTCCAATGGGAGGCACACAGGCCACCCGTCAAGCAGACTCCCGCTGGTATTCGCCGAGCGCCACATGCAGGACATGCAACGCGAGGAGTGCACATTTTAGGCGTGCCGGGCTGATCGGCACTCCGATCTCATCGAGGATATCGTCGTTGTCGAGAGCCTGGGCTTCTTCGATCGTCAAGCCTCGCGCCATGTCAGTCAGTAGTGAGGCGGCGGCCTGCGAGATTGCGCAACCGCGCCCATTGAACGCAATGTCGGCGATCTTGCCATCATCGAGCCGCATGTCGATCCGAACTCTGTCGCCACACAGCGGGTTCGTGTCCTCGAAGGACGCGTCGTGTGGGTCCAGTGTCCCAAAATTATGCGGATTGCGGGAGAGATCGAGGATCTGCTCTCGATAGATCTCTGACACGGCTGGCAACCTCCTGTTCCTCGACGTCAAACCCGGCCTAACGGTGCACGGGGGCGCCCGATGGATCGAGTGCCCCCGTGAACAGCATCATGCCACACTGCGAATTTGCGCTAGACCGTGTACCCGATCTTGCGGTCGATCACTTCCTGAACAATTTGCTGAACCGCGGGGACCGGCACACGGTCGATGACTTCCGAGAAGAATCCATCGATCATCAGCTTTTCAGCCTCCGTGCGAGAGATACCACGGCTCATCAGATAGAAGAGATACTCTTCCTCAATCTGCGAAACAGTCGCGCCGTGTGTGCAGCGCACGTCATTCGCGCCGATCTCAAGCATCGGCATGGTATCGACACGAGCGTTGCCGCTGAGCGAGAGGTTGCGATTCGCCTGATACGCATCAGTACCGAACGCCTTCTCGGCCACCGTGATGAGGCCGGCATAGACTGTACGCGACTGGTCCTTGACCGCACCCTTGAAGAGCAGGTCGCTGGTCGCATACGGCGCATAGTGATTCTGGAACGTGTGATTGTCGAGGAATTGATCCTCGTCGTTGAAGTAGAGTCCCAGCATCTCAGCAGCCGATCCTGCAGAACTCAGGGCCGAGCCGATGACGTTCTTGCTGAAGCGTGAGCCGAGCGAGACGTTGAGCGTCCGCACCGCGGCATCCTGCGCGACATTCGCGCGCTGGGTGTGGAAGTTCCAGACATGTCGACCCCAACGCTGGATCTGGATATAGCGGAGCTCTGCGCCATCAGCTGCGTGCAACTCGACCACATTGTTGGTGATCGACTCGTCCTCAATCTCAGTCGAAAGTGTCTCGGAGATGCAGTGATCCAAGAACGTGACGCGAGCGTCTTCCTCAGCCACAATCAGCGTGTGGAAGAAGGTCGCCAGCGCCGGGGTTGTGAGTGTCGAGATCGCCGCGAATGGCAGCTCGACTTCGACGCCGCGTGGCACATAGAGCAACGTGCCGGTGGTCCAGAACGCTCCATGGAGTGCCGCAAACTTGTTGTCGTTGATCGGCACGCCATCGCTGGTCATGAAGTACTTCTCCAGCAGGTCCGGGTGCTCCTGGATGGCAGTATCGAGATCAACGAAGATCACGCCCTGCTCAGCCAGGTCGCTAGCGACTTCATGGTAGATAATCGAGGAATCCTGCTGGACGACGACACCCGACAGATCGCCAGATTCGCTGAGTGCGTCTCTGGAAAGATCGGGCAGTGCATCGCGAGAGTCGACGCGGCTCGACATCTGGGCGGTAAAGGGCGACACATCGTCGATAGGCAGATCGCGAATATCGGTTCTGCGCCACTCTTCGTCGGTGCGCACGGGCATTGGGATCGATTCGTATGCTTCCCAGGCGGCAAGTCGCTTCTTGGTAAGCCATTCGGGCTCATTCCGCAACTTGGACAGTTCGACGACTGCCTCCCGGGAGAAGCCCTTGGTGAGCTCTTGAACGCTAGTAGCCATAGCCTCCCTCAACGTTGATCATTCATTTGCGCCGGTGTCGTGCTGGGACGCGCTAGATAGTCGATGAAAACGACCGGCAGTGCATGCGTAAACAAGCTCTGAGGCGGTGACATTGCATCACCGCCTCAGATGGCAAGCCGGGTTACCCGACCGAGCCCTCCATCTCGAGCTGGATCAACCGGTTGAGCTCGACCGCGTATTCGAGCGGCAGCTCCTTGGTGATCGGCTCGATGAATCCATTGACGATCATGCTCATGGCATCTTCTTCCGAGATACCACGAGACTGCAGATAGAAGAGCTGTTCGTCAGCCACCTTCGAGACGGTCGCCTCGTGGCCAAGCGAGACATCATCTTCCTCGATCTCCATATATGGATAGGTATCGGTCCGGCTGTTCTCATCGATAAGGAGTGCGTCACAAACCACGTTGGATCGTGAGCCGTGCGCTCCCTTATGAATCTTGACCAGGCCGCGATAGGAAGAACGGCCGCTGCCCTTGGAGATGGACTTAGAGATGATCTGCGATGAGGTGCGCGGCGCAATGTGTGTCATCTTCGAGCCCGCATCCTGGTGCATGCCATCTGTAGCAAGTGCTACCGACAGCGTTTCGCCTCGTGCACCCTCGTCCATCAGCAGGACGGCCGGATACTTCATCGTCAACTTCGAGCCGAGGTTGCCATCGACCCACTCCATAGTGGCGTTCTTGTAGGCGGCGGCTCGCTTGGTCACCAGGTTGTAGACATTGCGCGACCAGTTCTGGATCGTGGTGTAGCGGCAGCGCGCATTGTCACGAACAACAATCTCGACCACCGCCGAGTGGAGCGAGTCGCCCCGGTAGATCGGCGCGGTGCAGCCCTCGACGTAGTGGACGTAGGAGTCCGGCTCGCAGATGATCAGCGTGCGCTCGAACTGGCCCATGTTCTCGGCGTTGATGCGGAAATAG
>CAYNTE010000014.1:26320-31795 GCA_964399615.1 uncultured Thermomicrobiales bacterium | reverse complement strand
CCAGAATCAGGTCGTTCTCAGCGATCGAGGCATTGCGGGCGACGTCCGGCATCGTTGCAGCGATCGCCCCAGCCACCAGACTCACCGTCGGGCTCAGTTGTAACTCCCGCGCGAGCCGGTAGACGGCCAGGGCCAGCAGAAGCAGGAATGGCAGCTGCACGAATCGCGCCAGCGAGGCGTTCTCAAAAGGTGCCAGTGTCCAGAAGGTCCAGATCGTGGAATTCAGCGGATAGAACGGCGGCGAAGGATCGCCAGCGGCCGGGATCGGCATCGACAGATCCGCAGTCTGCAACCAGTGCACCGCAGCAGGGAGATGGTAGCCGATGGCATCCCCGATCGGTGGCTGAAAAATCCGCCCGCCCGCCGTCTGTGCCACCGCGAAGAGCAGCACGGCCAAAGGCACAGCACGCGGCAACCACACCAGTAAGCTCTGGCTCTCTAGCGCGGGCACGTCGAGACGGATGTCTCCAGCCGGCCAAAGCGCGATAGCCGCCACGATCGTCACCAGCCCCGTCGCTGCAAAGAGCGTATGGACCGTGAGGATCCCGATCGTGCCGAGCACCAGGCCGATGATGACCGTCTGCGCCAGCGTCAGCAGCGCCGCGTCGATGAGTTGCTCGTCCCATGCACGCGTATCACCCCAGCGAGAGCTGATGACGATCGAGACGACGATCAGTAGCACCAGTGCCAGACAGAGCGCAGGAAAGGCAAGTTCCGGTAGGAATGGCACGCGTGGGGCATCGGCCAGCGGAATCAGCACCGCCGCAACGCCTCCGAGCAGCGTGACGCGACGGGGACGAGTCCAGCGCTTCATGAAGCGTGCGATACGCCCATCCCCGCTCTTCGTTGTTGCTGGATCACTGGTTCGATTGAATCTGGAACGCATGGCGGCCCGCGTTGCCCAGCTCGACTTGCCAGCCGTCAGGGTTATCCGGTGTGTAGGTCAGCACCAGGTTCTCGAACGGCTGGACCAGCACCAACCGCTCCTCTCCATCCACCACTGCCGGCACCCAATAGGCATCTGTCAGCGGCGCACCCACCTCCTCAAGCGGGTTTGCAAAGAGCGGCTCCCCAGGCGAGCCTTCGTCCATCGATGTGGTTTGCTGCAGGAACTCTTCAAATATCGAGGCAACGCGGTGTCCGGAGTCTTCGTTCAAAATTCCTGCCGTTACACTCTGCGACGCCAGCACGGGCATATCGGCAAATTCGCCATCCGGCTGCAAGACCGTCGTAATCAGCTGCCCCTGCTCGTACGGCGTGTGACCGACCAGATTGGCGAAGGCCAGATACGTGACCGGGTCTTCCGTGTCAGGGTCACCAGCAATCGGAATCGTATCTCCTCGCTCGAACAGGTCCCTGACAACCGGCGCACGCCCGACGGAGGCCGTACCACTGGCGTCTGTGCCCAGCTCCATACGGCCCTTGTCGAACCACTGGACCACTCGCTCTTGGCCCTCACCACCCGTTACCGTGGTTGGGTTGCTGAGCGGTTCCGGCCCCCAGAGCCAGGTCCGCTTCACGTCGATATCGAGCACAGCCTGATCGGTGCGCTCCCATGCCTCCGCAAATGCTTCGCCGCTGGCGCTGGGGTCAATCGGTGTCGCTGTTGGCTCTGGCTCCGGCGTTGGGGGCGGGGCTGGCTCGACATCGGGGGCATCAAAAACAAATCGCTGGAGTGTACCGCCGAGCATGTCGGTCAGATAGAGCTCCCCCTGCTCGTCATTCCCGATCGACGTCATCATGATGAACGTATCGAGCAGTTCCTGTCGCTGCCACTCGCCGTTGCCATCACGCCAAGCGGCGAAGATGCGTCCCTCGCACCAGTCGCCAAAGACGTAAACGCCATCGAGATATGGCGTTGCCTCACCCCGATAAACACGCCCACCGACAATCGAGCAGCCCTCCCGCTCGCCCGCCTCGCCCTCGTGGGAGTACTCAAGCACCGGCAGCCAGTAGCCTTCCTGATCGCACTCCGCCCCCTCGGGATAGCAGTGGAAGCCTTCCATCACGTTCCAGCCGAAATTCATGCCACCGGGAGTCCCAGCAGGGACGAAATTGACCTCCTCCCAGGTATCCTCACCGACATCACCGATATACAGATCACCGGTCGCGTCATCAAATCCAAAGCGGAACGGATTACGCAGCCCGATCGCCCAGATCTCATCGCGCACGTCGGGGTCATCAATGAACGGGTTGTCTGGCGGGATGCTGTAGGGGTCGCCGTTTTCGACATCTAGCCGCAGCATCTTGCCAAAGAGACGCTGGCCATCCTGCGCATTACCCTTCGGATCGCCCTCGCCACCCTCGTCGCCGGTTGCGACGTAGAGATAGCCATCCGGGCCGAAGGCGAGATCCCCGCCGTTGTGGTTCGGGAACCGGTCTTCGAGCACGATCAGCTCTTTGAGTGAGTCAGGATCGGCACGATTCGGGTCGTCTGCCGAGACCTGAAAGCGAGCCAGGACGTTGGCGCCGTCTGGCTCCTTGGTATAGACCGCGTAGAAGTAGCCATTCTCTTCGTAGTCTGGCGAGAACGCAATCGCACCAAACGATTGCTCCATATCCGTCGGCCGCACGATATCGGAGATGTCGAGGAATGGCTCGGGCAAGCGCTGGCCGTTCTGGACGATCCAGATCACGCCCGCACGTTCGGAAACGAAGAGCCGCCCGCTACCGTCGCCAGCGTTCGTGACGTGGACGGGAGCGGTGAATCCCTCGACCACGGTCTCCAGCGTGACATTCACCTGAGCTGGATCAAAATCTGCTGTTTGTGAATCTGGCTCCTGGGCGCTGACCGGCCCGATAATCGTCATCAGCAGCAGTCCCACCGCTGCTACCGCCAACCACCGCGATCGCATACGCACCAGGCAACCCTCTCGTCCTCGAAAACCACACGCTCAGCCCCGCCTATTGTAGCGATCATCGCGAGATCCGGCGTGTTACAGTTGCGCTCGATTCCTGGGTGCAACGAGAGTGAATCTTGATGCCGCTGGCTGGACACCAATTCCATCGCGCCCTGTCCTTCGGCCTCGTCTTGATGGCCGTGCTGCTCCTGGCTGGTTGCGTCAATGTCGGGGTGGAGAGTGAATTTCACGCCGATGGCAGTGCGGATCATACGCTCGAGCTGAGGCTGCCGCGCGATATTGTCGACCAGGTGAGCGATCAGCTTGGTCAGGAGATCAACCCAGACACCATCTTCGAAGCGGTGGAGCAGCAAGCAGCGGCAAGCGGGCTCGAAACCGAACGTATCGAGACGACCGATGAGATCGGCATCCGCATCACTGCCCCCGATATCCAGGACAACTCGGACCTCGGAGCTATTCTGATGTCCATGCTGCCAGCGCAGGTCGAGGCGCCGACCGGTGTCTTCGAAGGCTCATATACCGTCGTTGACGGGGAATATCACCTCGATCTGACGGTCGATGGCTCCCAACTGGTTAGCCAGTTGACACAATCTGCCGGACTCGGTGATGTGCCGATGCTCAGCCCCGCGGCGCTCCTCGATATCAGCTACACCGCCACGCTGCCTGGCCGGATCGACAAGGATCGGACGAACGGGCAGGTCGTCAGCAGCGATCAGGTTCGCTGGTCGATCGGTATGGACGAGAAGGTGACCATGACGGCCGTGGCGACCGATGACGAGGGCGAGACGCCCTGGCTGCTCTACGGTATCGCCGGCGCAATCGTGCTCGCCTTGCTTGCCGGCGTTGCGGTACTGCTCTTCGTCATCACCGGTCGCAAGGGCGCGATTCCAAAGCAATCGACGACCTCGTCGCAACCCACTGGCAGTACCGACCTAGAGACCTAGAACACGTCGAGAGAACGTGGCAAGCTGCGAGATCGCGCGCTCCGCACCTTGCAGCGCCACATCTGGCGGTAGCAGCGCAGCCAGCAAGTGCCACTCATGCGGCATCCCTTCGTAGATTTCCAGCGTCACATCGCTCTGTGCTTCAGCGAGCCGGGTGGCCAGCGATCGCGCATCGTCGAGCAAGGTTTCGATGCCGCCCACCTGAATCAGCACCGGCGGGAGGTCGCTCAGGTTTGCATGCAGCGGTGAGGCGAGCGGCTGATGGACATCCTGCCCTGCCAGGTAGCTTTCCGCGTCGGCAAGGAGGCCCTCGCGCTGAGCAAATTGTCGCGGGTCGGCGTTCGTGATCATCGACTCCCCGCGACAGGCGAGATCGACCCAGGGAGAGATCAGCATCAAGCCGGCTGGGAGCTTTGCGCGGGCATCTCGCAGACGCAATGCCGCAGCGAGCGCCAGGTTGCCACCAGCTGAATCACCGGCCACGACAATCTGATCGGGCGCGTACCCTAGCTCGATGATCCCCTCGAAGCTCGCAACGACGTCGTCCAGCGCGGCCGGGAACCGGTGTTCTGGAGCAAGGCGGTAGTCGATCACCATCACTGGCAGTCGCGCACTGAGCGCCAGCCGTGCCGATTGATTGCGAAAGGGTCGCGGCGACCCCATGACAAATGCTCCACCGTGCAAGTGCAGGATGATGCCATGATCCCCGGCGGTCTCAGGCGTCGTCAACTCTGCAGAGACGCCACCAATGACCAGGCTCTGCAGCTCGACACCAGCGACGGGTGGAAACGCATCGGCGATCGGGCCGTTGAAGTGCTCGCGCACGCCAGCGAGATTGTCATCACCTTCAAACGGGATCGCGTGCAGGCGCTCCAGCATCTCGTCGACGCGCCGTCGTTCTGACTCATCGAACATAATCTCATCCCCACCATTGACGAACAGTCGACGGCATCGTACACTCTCGCAGGTTGGATTGGCGTTTCTTGAAAGTCGTCATGTGAAGAATCGCTTCAGCAAACGGAACTCACTGCCTAGGAGCGGCTAGCAGCTTTGCTAGCCCGCCAGCGGTTGTTGGGTGAGTTTCGGTTGATGTGATGGAGTGATTCAAAGATGTTCGGCTTGCCACATTCCAGCGTTATGCTTCAAAGTCACAATCTATTGATCCCATCTGGGAAACCCGCACCTACGAGCCTCAGGAGCAACGCCTGACGGTGTCGTCCCTTCGCGCTTTGCGATCGTTCGATGTCGACCGTTCAGGCCCCGGTACTGAGGTTGTTCGTTGCTTGCTTTTGAAAGGGTTTCCGAAACCAGATGACTGTCACAACCAACCAGACGGCTGCACTGACAGCCAGCGCACTGAAAAAGATTGATCAGACGAGCGTACCTGATGTCAAGAAGATCGCGATCGCCTTCTCCGGTGGTCTCGACTCGACGCTCTGCATCATGCTGGCCAAGGAGAAGTACGGCGCAGAGGCCGTGCCGATCACGGTCGACGTCGGTCAAGGTGAAGATGAGATCGCTCAATCGTTCGACAAGGCCAAGCAACTCGGGATCGAACCGATCCTGATCGATGCTAAGGAAGAGTTCGCCAGCGAATGGCTGAGCAAGGCCATCCAGGCGAACTCAGACTACAACGGCTACCCAGTCTCGACCTCGATGACCCGCCAGCT
>CAYNTE010000014.1:11445-26220 GCA_964399615.1 uncultured Thermomicrobiales bacterium | reverse complement strand
GGCATCGGTCTCGATACCGAGCTGCCTGACGATATCTGGATGTGGCTCGTCCCGCCAGCACAGGCTTCCACCGAGCCAACGACCCTGACGTTGACGTTTGAGGGTGGACTGCCGACCAAGATCGACGGCGAAACACTGGCCCTCCCGGACCTCATCGCCAAGTTGAATGAGATCGCCGGACAGAATGGCATCGGCAAGATTGACATCTTCGAGGACGGCATCATGGATCTCAAGTCACGCGAGATCTACGAGGCCCCCGGAGCCAAGGTGATCCTTGCCGTCCACAAGGACATTGAAGCCGCGACACTCACCAAGCAGCAGCTGGTCTTCAAGAAGCACGTCGACGCGCAGTGGGCATCGCTGGTCTATCACGGCGAATGGTTCCAGCCGCTGAAGAGCAATCTCGATGCCTTTATCGCCAGCACGCAAGCTGTCGTCAGCGGCGATTGGACCATCTCGCTCTACAAGGGCAACATCGAGATCATCAAGCGCCAATCGCACGCCATGCTCTTCCGGCCAGAGATTCGCTCGATCGATGCCACGGGCTTCAACCAGCAGATTTGTGGCCCTGCGGCGTTCATTCGTGGTCTTCCGTTCCAGGTCATCGCCGCACGCGATGCCGAGCTCGCGGAACAGGTGGGGTAACAGCATGGCTACCGCCAAGCTCTGGGACAAGGGCTACGATCTCCACCCGCTGATCGAAGCGTTTGAGGTGGGGGACGACGTCACCTACGACAACAAGCTCGTAATCCCTGATGTCCTGGGCTCGATCGGCCACGCTGCAGGTCTGACCAAGATCGGCGTGCTTACCAATCAGGAGTTCTGGGCATTGCACGCTGGCTTGGCCAAGATCGCCGAGCTCCACGAGCACGGTGAATTTGACATGCGGGCCGGCGAAGAAGACGTCCACACCAAGATCGAGCACTGGCTGACTTCCACCGTCAGTGAGGCTGGGAAGAAGATTCACACAGGCCGCTCTCGTAATGACCAGGTGCTGGTCGACTTGCGGCTATTCACCCGCGAAGCCGTGCTGCCCGTCTACCAAACGGTCCTGAGCGCCTGTCTGGCGCTGCACGGGCTCGCGACCGAGCACCAGCACACACCCATGCCTGGCTACACCCACATGCAGCGCGCGATGCTCTCGACAATCGGCGTCTGGGCAGGAGCCTATCTCGAAGCCTTGCTGGACGACCTTGCACTGCTTGATACGGCGGTTGAGCTCAACGATCAGAACCCGCTTGGATCGGCAGCCAGCTTTGGCGTGCCGCTGCCGCTCGATCGGCAGTATGTGACCGAGTTGCTGGGGTTCGGCCGCACGCAGAACAACGTCCTCTATGCCCAACACGCGCGTGGCAAGTTCGAGGTCGCCATCGTGCAAGCACTCTGCCAGGTCTCGCTCGATCTCTCGAAGCTAGCGCAAGATGTCCTGCTCTACACGACCGCCGAGTACGGCTTCTTCACGCTCGACGATTCGCTCTTTACCGGCTCCAGCATCATGCCTCAGAAGAAGAACCTCGGAGCGGTCGAGATGCTGCGGGCACGCGGCCAGATGATGCTCAGCTACCAGCAGCAGATCCTCGGCGTGCTGATCGGCTTGCCTTCTGGCTACAACATGGACTCGCAAGACACCAAGAAGCCGTTTATGGATGCGCTCGACCTAGCGAGCCAATCGGCAGCAGTCGCAGCGTTGGTGGTCGGGAGCCTGCAGCCGAATCTCGAACGGCTCGAAGCTGCCTGCTCGCCGGACCTCTTTGCCACTGACGTCGCTTACGCCATGGTGCGCGAGGGCACACCGTTCCGGGATGCGTATCGTCAGGTTGCCGCGCAGATCAACGAGCTGCCGCTGCAAGATCCACATGAGCACCTGAAGTTCCGAACTCACCAGGGCACGAGCGGAGATCTGCGTTTGGATGCCGCCATAGCAACTATCGACCAACGCCTGGCCGCTTTGGCAGCACGCTCGACCGAACTCGAATCGATCAAGCAGGGCCTGCTCAACGGCACTGCTGCGGGTCTACCCGCACCTACCAACGGGAGCCCTGCCGCTCCCACCAGCAGTCTGGAGATTTGAAGCATGTGCAGATCTCTGCCGTGCATCGATAGGCAAACGCAAGCTCAGTAGTAGATAGAAAGTGAGACCGAACATGACGACCGAATGTATTGAATGTGGAGCACAGATCGAGCTGAATGATGTCGTCGAAGGCGAGATTATTCAGTGTGAGGATTGCGGCGTCGAGCTCGAAGTGCTCAGCGTCGACCCTCTGCAGATCGGCCTGGCTCCCGAAGAAGAGGAAGACTGGGGCGAGTAGGCCATCGTGGAGATTACGATCCTCGCCAACCGCTTACGGACAGCCGAACGCTGGCTGATGGAGGCGCTTGAGCGTCGCGGCCATCGCGGCACACTCTGCACGCCAGCCGACATCGGCTCGACGCTTGACTCCCGTCGCGTCCTGATGCGCCTGCCTGCCGGCCCCGAGGCTGCGGCGATCGCCAGCGCGCTCGAAGAGGCGGGTTTGGAGCCAATCCCCAGCGCACAGCAGCTCGGGTTGCTTTCCAACCGCGCGCGAGTGCGGCGCGTGCTGCAGATGACTGGTCTGCCGCTACAAACCGCAACGGTAGCGTTCGGCGCCCCCAGCATCTTGGACGCAGCCGACCAGGCCGGATGGCCCGTCGAGATCGTGCCGTTGAATGCCAGCGAATCGCCAGTGGTTGCCAGTGACCGCGATACTGCCGAAGCGATCGTCGAGCACCGCTCCATGCTAGGCGGGCAGCATGTGCTGATCGTCCGGCCCGCGGCACGCGCTGAGCGTCGCCTGCTGGCTATCGGCAATCAGGTGCTGGCTGCATCACACCGCGCCGACCACGGCTGGATCGCAAGTGAGGCAACCGAGGAGGAGCGTCAGATTGCGGCGCAGATCATCGCACTGCTCGGCCTCGACCTCTTGCAGATCGACCTCAGTGCCGACTGCGGCGCAATCGTCGAGGTCGGGCCCATCGGTGACTACCGTGGCCTCCAAGAGGCGGGACTCGACGTCTCTGGCGCGCTCGCCAGCCACCTTTGCCCCACGCCTACGGACTCGGTGACCATCAATCCGCATCAGCCCGCGGAGCTGTTGACCGGCTTGGTGCGGATCCCAAGCTTGTCTGGTTGTGAATCTGCCGCCGTTGGCTGGCTCACCGATCAGATGGACCAGCTGGGCTATCGCGCCTACGTCGACCCCGCAGGCAACGCCGTCGGCACACGCGGCAGCGGCCCGCTAGAGATCGTCATGCTCGGCCACATCGATACCGTCCCTGGCCAGATTGATGTCCAGGTCGAAGACGGCATTCTCCACGGTCGCGGAGCAGTCGACGCCAAGGGACCGCTGGCCGCATTTGTCTCGGCTGGGGCGCGCGCCGCGTTGCCAGATGGCGTGCGGTTGACGGTAATCGGCGCTGTCGGAGAAGAATCTGCTGGTTCACCTGGCGCAACCTGGTTGCGTGACCATTACGATTGCCCGGCTGCCGTCATCATCGGCGAGCCGAGCGGGTGGGATGGCGTCGTGCTCGGCTACAAGGGATCGGTCGCCTTCACGGCATCAACCTCGCGACCGATGACCCACTCCGCCGGTCCAGAGTCGACTGCCCCAGAGCGACTGATGCGCTTTTGGGCGGCGCTCTCTGCCTGGGTCGATTCCGAGAACGCGGGCGAAGAGCCTGGCTTCAATGCGCTGGACGCTACGCTGCGCAAGATCAGCTCCAACAGCGACGGCTTGACTGACACCGCCTGCATGGAGGCGACCTTCCGACTGCCGCCAGCCCAGACCAGCAGCACTGTGATCGAGGCAATCGACCAGATTGCTGTGCAGCACGAGGTAACGATCGCGTGGAGCTTCAACGCCGAGGCCTATCGGGTCGGCCGCAGCTCCCCACTGGTGGCTCCCTTCCTGGCCGCGATCCGCGCACAGGGCGGTAAGCCACGCCTGAAGGTCAAGACGGGGACGTCCGATATGAACGTCGTCGGCCCAGTCTGGCAATGCCCGATCGTCGCCTACGGACCCGGCGATGCCAGCTTCGACCACCGCCCCGACGAACAGATCTCACTTGCCGAGCTTGACCTCGGGGTGCAGGTCCTGATCCAGGCCCTCGAAACCTACGCCAATCGCATTGCCGAAACGGCATCGCAAGATATCTATCAGGAGGCAACCGCATGATCGCCAGCAACGGCGCACATGGCATCCGGCTCGGATTGCTGGTCTCCCACCTCCGGGAAGAAGAGAAGCTGCTCCTTAATGCGGCCCAGCGCCGCGGGATCGGAGTCACGATTCTGCGCGACCGACAGCTCGTGCTCGACCTGACGCAGCCAAACCCGCCGCCGGTCGACATCGTGCTCGATCGCTGCATCGCCCACACCCGAGGTGGTTACGCGCTGCGTATGTTCGAGCGTTGGGGCATCCCGACGATCAATCCGGCCAGCGCTGCGGCGATTTGCGACGACAAGGCGGAGATGAGCGCGGTACTCGGGCTTGCCGGTATCCCTACTCCTCGAACGCTGGTGGCATTCTCGGCAGATGGCGCGCTGGAGGCAGCCGAAGATCTCGGCTATCCAGTCGTCGTCAAGCCAGCTGGTGGTTCGTGGGGACGGCTGCTGGCAAAGGCCTCCACAGCTGAAGCGCTAGAGACGATCGTCGGCGAGAAGCAGCAACTCGGTGGACCGCAG
Organism: uncultured Thermomicrobiales bacterium; assembly: GCA_964399615.1. Taxonomy (GTDB): domain Bacteria; phylum Chloroflexota; class Chloroflexia; order Thermomicrobiales; family CFX8; genus CAYNTE01. The sequence goes on along the minus strand of CAYNTE010000014.1, from coordinate 21,521 downwards.
CACTCCGTCGTCTACCTCCAGCAGTATGTCGAGAAGCCCGGACGAGATATCCGTGTCCTGGTCGTCAACGACGATGTGATAGCAGCCTCCTACCGCACCTCCGAGCACTGGATCACCAATGTGGCGCGAGGCGCGGTTTCGACGCGCTGCGAGATTACTCCGGAGATCGCCGGGCTGGCGCTGGCCGCCACCAATGCCCTTGGAGTATCCGTGGCGGGGGTCGATTTGATCGAGACCCCAGACGGTCTCCAGGTCATCGAGGTCAACAGTGGCGTCGAATTCAAGGGCTTGCGTCAGACGACATCGTGCTCGATTCCGGACGCAATTCTCGATTTCGTCGTCAGCGTCGCGCTCGCGAATCGTCAGGTCGAGGCCGTCGCATGAGCCAGACCACATCCATTCTGCAAATCCAGCGCGGGAAACCCTGCCGGTCGGTGTCGAAACCGATGCCGGCCGTGCAGCGTGTTTTTCGAGCTGGATTATCGAGCAGAAATGGAGTGTGGCGCTATGAATGCGCAGCCAAGGATCGCGATTGTTCACGGGAGAGTTCGGGTTGAAGAGAAGCTGCTGGCGCACGCCTGCGAGCGTCGAGGTGTTCCGTACGAGTTGGTCAATGACCGCACGATCGTCCTCGGGGCACCGGCCATACTGCCTGCCTGGGATGTTGTCTTGGTGCGCAGTGTCTCGCAGCACCGCGCGCTGCACACCGCGGCCATGCTCGGTGGTGCGGGCATGACCGTGGTGAATGAGGCTGAAGTGCTCGAGCGATGCAACGACAAGATCCGCACCTCTGCCATCCTGGACGCTCACGGCATCCCGCAGCCTGCCTATCGGGTGGCGTTCTCTCCAGAGGCCGCCCTCGATGCCCTGGAAGAATTCGGCTACCCAGCTGTCATGAAGCCGCCATTGGGGTCGTGGGGGCGGTTGCTGGCGCGCGTCAACGATCGTGACGCAGCTGAGGCGATCATCGAACACAAGCAAGTACTGGGCTCGTTCCACCACGGCAGCATCTATATCCAGGAGTACATCGAGAAGGGCGGGCGCGACATCCGTGCGTTTGTCGTCGGCGGCGAGGTCATTTGCGCCATCTACCGCCAGTCCGATCACTGGATCACCAACACTGCCCGTGGCGCGATGGCGTCCAACTGCCCCGTGACGCCAGAGATCGCGGCGATCAGTCAGCAAGCCGCCCAGGCCGTCGGTGGCGAGCTGCTTGCCATCGATCTTTTCGAGGATCCAGAGCGCGGGCTGCTGGTCAACGAGATCAACGGCACGATGGAGTTTCGCAACAGTATTGAGACCACCGGTGTGGATATCCCAGACCGCATCATTGGACATCTTGTCTCACTCGTTCAGGACCACATGCTGGCGGCTGTCAGCTAGAGAAGTTAGAGGAAGAATCGTTCATGCTTAGCGCAAGTATTATCGGCGGGTCCGGGTATGCAGGCGGCGAGTTGCTGCGACTGTTGCTCGGCCACCCGGAGATCGAAGTGAAGCAGGTGACTTCACGCTCGCTGGCTGGCAAGTTCGTCACCACCGTGCATCCGAACATGCGAAGCCACACCAAGTTGAAGTTCTCGAACATCGACGATCTTGAGCCAGTCGATGTGCTCTTCGTCTGTGTCCCACACGGCGCGTCGGCAGGGCAGATCGACACCTTTCTGAAGCTCGCGCCGGTCGTGATCGACTTCAGCGCCGACTTCCGGCTCAACAACCCCGAGGCCTATCAGACCTGGTATGGCTGGGAACATCCGCTGCCTGAACATCTGGGCAAGGCCATCTATGGATTGCCGGAGCTGCATCGCGAAGCTATTCGCAGCGCAGACTACATCGCCAACCCTGGATGTATGTCAACGACCAGTATCCTGGCGCTCTATCCACTGGTGCAGAGCGGACTCATTGATGATGAGATGCCAATCGTCGTTGAGGTGAAGACCGGCTCGTCGGGCTCCGGCAACAGCGCCAACGCATCGACTCACCATCCAGAGCGCAGTGGCGTGGTGCGACCGTTCAAGTCCACCGGCCACCGGCACACTGCTGAGGTCGTGCAGCAATTGACGCTCAACGGCCACGAACCGAAGATCAGCTTCTCGGCAACCAGCATCGAAGCGGTGCGCGGCATCCTGGCGACCGGACATGTCTTCCTGCGCGAGCAAGTGACCGATCGCGACCTGTGGGGCATCTACCGCACGGTGTACGGCGAAGAGCCCTTCATCCGGATTGTCAAGGAGCGTACCGGCATTCACCGCGCGCCAGAGCCGAAGATCCTCTCCGGCACGAATTTCTGTGACGTCGGCTTCGAGGCCGATCCCCACAGCACGCGCGTGGTCGTCACCGCAGCCACCGACAACCTCATGAAGGGCGCAGCGGGCCAGGCCGTTCAATCGATGAACCTGCGCTTTGGATTCGACGAGACCCTAGGTCTCGAATTCATTGGCCTGCACCCGGTCTAGGAGAGAGCACCATGCCAATCGTCGTCAAACTCGGTGGTAGTGCCGGGATAGACCAGCAACTGACACTCGACGATCTCGCCGCACTCTGGCCCGAGCAGCAGATCGTTTTCATCCACGGCGCGAATGCCGCGCTCGATGCCTTCATCGCCGCCCAGGGCCGCGAACCGAAGCTCGTTACCTCCGCCAAGGGGCAAGTCAGTCGCTTCACCGACCAGGAGACGATGGACGACTTCCTGGCGATCTATGCAGGGCGCGTCAACAAGCGCCTGGTGGAGGGTCTGCAGATGCGTGGCATCAACGCCGTCGGCATCACCGCCATGGATGGCGCGATCGCTCGCGGACCGCGCAAGGACGCCATCCGTATCGTCGAAGATGGCAAGCCGCGTGTGCTACGTGGTGATTACGCTGGCAGTATCCGTGAGGTCGACACGACGCTACTCAATCTGCTGCTGACCAACGGCTACCTGCCCGTCCTGACACCGCCAGCGCTCAGCACCAAGGGTGAAGCGATCAACGTCGACGGCGACAAGCTGGCGCTCCAGGTCGCGACGGCGCTCAATGCCGACGCCCTCATCTTCCTCTCCAACACGGCAGGCCTGCTGGCGGACCCGAACGATGCGTCGAGCCTGATCGAGCACATCGCAGTTGGGGATCCTGATTCGGTCGATTCCGCCATGAGCGCCGCCAAGGGTCGTATGAAGAAGAAGGTCGAGTCGGGCGTCAAAGCCGTCGAAGCAGGTATTGGTCAAGTCGTCTTCGGCGACGCGCGCATCCAGAGCCCGGTCAGTCAAGCATTGAACGGCGTGGGCACGGTGCTGAGTCCGGGCCTCGCCACTGTTGAGGCATAACCCAGAGCCGGCGCGTACGGGGCCGTGGGAGAGGGAGCACGATCATTATGTCCACTAAATCGTTGACAACGAATGACGAGATTACTGCGATCGACCGTGATCTGCAGCCCGCAATGTACGCCAAGCGCGGCGTTGCACTGGTGCGCGGTGAGGGGGCGGTGTTGTGGGACGCCGACGGCAACGAGTACATCGATGCCATGAGCAACTACGGCGTCAATATCCTTGGCCACAATCATCCGGCCGTCACCGAGGCCATCAGCAAGCAGGTCTCCGCGCTGATCAATACCCACCAGTCGTTCTCCAACCCCACTCGCACACAGTTCTTGGAGGCATTGATCGGCATTGCGCCAGATGGTCTGGATCGTGCCTGGCTCTCGAACTCCGGAGCAGAGGCCATCGAGGCGGCGCTCAAGTTCGCCACCGCTGCCACTGGCCGGCCCAATTTTGTGGCGGCCCAGCGCAGCTATCACGGACGAACGGCAGGAGCATCGGAAGTCACGGCGCCAAAGGCTGGTGAAGACCGGTCTGGCCCATCACGGGTGACGCACGTGCCATTCGGCAACTTCGATGCGCTGGAGGGCGCGGTCGACGACCAGACCGCAGCTATCATCCTGGAACCGATTCAGGGTGAAGCGGGCATCAACCTCGCTCCCGAGGGCTACCTGGCTGCAGCCCGCGAGATTGCCTCCAACGCCGGGGCGCTGTTGATCCTCGATGAGGTGCAGACCGCGTTCCGCACCGGCGACTGGTTTCGGGCGAGTGCCGAGGGCGTTGCGCCGGACACCCTCTGCACCGCCAAGGCGCTGGCGAACGGTGTACCGGTTGGCGCGACGATTATCACCAATGCGCTGAACGAGCAGCTTCCTGCCGGCATGCACGGCTCGACGTTTGGCGGCAACCCACTGGCCTGTGCCGCCGGGCTCGCCACGATCAACGCCATCGAGGCTGAGGGATTGCTGGAGCGATCGCGTGTGCTCGGCAACCGGCTGCTGGGTGGCATTGCCGCCCTCGATGCGAAGGGCATCAAGAACGTCCGTGGCGAAGGCTTGATGATCGGCATCGATCTCCGCGGACGCGCTACCCCGGTGCTGCGAAAGCTGCAAGACAGCGGTGTGCTGGCACTACCCGCCGGCAACCTCACGATCCGCCTGCTGCCCCCACTCGTGATCACCGAAGAGCAGATCGACCGCGTTATCGCCGCCATCAGCGACGCTACCTCCTGATTTTGGACACACCCCGCCCCCTCTCCCTGGGTGCTTGGGAGAGGGGGTTGGTGGGGTATGGAGAGAGGGTCTGCTAAAGTCAGCGCCGGTCGTCGTAGTTCAGATCGGAGCAGATATGGCGAGGACCGGACGGGTCGTTCTTCTGATTTCGGTGCTATTGACGCTCGTCGTCGCTTGCCGCAACAGCGGGCCAAAACTCGACGATCGCGTGCTGCAACTCTCAATCACCTATTCAACCGATGGACCACGCAGCGCACAGATGACTGGCGGGCGTGGCGCCGCTTCACCGCAACATACCGTGGAGTGCCGCATCGCCAGTGGCGACAAGCCAATCATTGGCCGAGCAACATCTGATCCGTTCGGCGCGTTCACCATGGAGCTCGACTATCGAGACCTGCCGAAGCGTCCGCCCACGGTTGACGACTATGATTCCTTCAACGAGATCATCGAATGTCACGTTGAGGGCGGGTCGTGGGTCACTCCATTGAAACAGCCAGTCATTCGCATCGCCTAGCCGCTGGACAGTGTGGGAACAGGTACGGCGGCGTACCCGGGCTGGGCAGCGTTGCCCGGCGACGGATGGCGAAGATTCCGGCCACGAGGATGCGTCTGAGGGCGGGCCAGAGCCAAAGCGGAACGACCGCCTTTACTCTATACAGTTCACGAGACGCCGATTTGTGACACTAATTATTAGTAAGTGTCACAGATTGGCGTTTGGTGAACTGTATAGAGTGACGGGGAAAGTAGCTGTACGGAAGCGGTGGACCTGTGGAGGACGCGCTCCAAACAACCTGGCAAGAGCAAGATGCGCTGCTCCTCGACGCCGCACGCGATGGTTTGATCGACGCATTCGGCGAGCTCGTCGATCGCTATCACGACCGGGTCCGTCGCTACCTGATCCGGCTGACCGGGGACGCTGAGATCGCCAGAGACCTTGCCCAGGACACATTTCTGGATGCATTCCGCTCGATCGCCGACGCACCAGAAGATCGCTCATTCCGCATCTGGCTCTTCGTCATCGCTCGCAACAACTACTTGACCTACCAACGGCGTCACCGAGTCCGGCAATTCTTCTCTATCGACCGGCTCCTGAGCACGATGACCCGCAGATTTAGCGAATTGCGCGTCGAAGACCCCAACGAACAGCTCGGTAATGAACAGCTCGTCCAGATGGCCCTGGCACGACTGCCGGCCAATCGCCGGGAGGCTGTCGTGCTTCTGAGCATTGGGTACTCAATCGAGGAGATCTCAGAAATTCTGGACATCAGCCAAGCGAACACTCGCCAGCGCCTTAGCCGTGGGATGAGACAACTTCGCGAGATCTATCTGAATCTCGATCAGGGAGGAGGAAACCAGTGAGCTTCAGCTCAGCCTGGCACCCCGAAGACGACGACATCGTTGCCTGGATTCTTCATGACTTGAAGGGTGCTCGGGCCGAGATTGTCGACTCTCATCTCCGGCGTTGCCCGGCCTGCGCCGAGCGAGTGCGTGAGTTCCAGGAGGCACGCCAGCTACTCGACACGCTCGACGAGCCGCGTAGCGTTGACAAGGACCGGTTGGCCGTCAAAGCGCGAGTCATGTTTGAGACTGGCATCAAGCAACCCGATCCCCGCTCGCTCGACCTCGGGCTGCGCGTGCGCATGTTCGCCCTGATCATCGCCACCGTCGTCATCGTCGTCTGGATGTCACCAGCCATATCCGAAGCATCCACTGCTGGGATCAACGGACTGCTCTCGATCGTAGCGCCAGACAGCTCACCCTCGGCCCCAACGCTGAAGGAACCCCCAGGCACCGCCCGCTCGTCGTTCGATGGCACGCCGGCCGATATCGAAGCGCTCGATTTCTCCGCCCTCGTGCCCAAGGAGATACCTGGCGACCTCACACTCCAATCTTCGACCACGAGCCCAGGCGAACTTCTCTCACTCATTTACGGCAATGAGGAAGGCGTGCGTATCGAGATCACGCAGTCGCCGATTGGTGCGGGATTGCCAAGCTTTCTCTCGGGCGCCAGGAAGTTCGAAGTAGCTGGCATCTCGGTCGCATACATCCCAGAAATCATTGACGGCGGCGTATTGCGGATGTTCTGGATCGACAGTGGCATTGGATTCGAACTATCACTCAGCGAGACCGATGGACAAGCGCTATCGCTTGACCAGGCGCGACTGATCGTGCAGCGATTCCATTCGCTGCAGCACGCTCCGAATGGAGGAAGCTAATGGAAGACGCCAAACGTCGCATCACCCGGCGCGACATGCTTCAGCTCGCGGCAGGCAGTGTGCTTGGAGCGCTCGGCACGCTGGCCTTCTCTAAAGAGGCCAGTGGTCGCTCCGGCGGGGCATACCGACCGATGGAAGTCTGCCAGTGGATCCGGGTTGGCGGCCCTGTCTGCTCCCGTTCCGGCCAGCTCATCGAGTACTGGGCCTACCGCTGCTGCTACGGTCAGCACTGCGACTACTACGGCATCAGCGAACGTGTCGTCGGCAGCTGTTAAGAGCGCTTGGCACGCGCCACCAGGAACAGGAACCCCGTAGACTTCGGCCCAACGAAAGGGACGAAGAGTGCGTCTTGCATTGGTTCAGCTTTGCAGCGAGAAGGGTGACGTTGCGGGAAATCTCGCTCGGCATGCGGAGGAGATCGCTGCGGCCAAAGAACGTAAAGTCGATGCCATCGTCTTCCCGGAAATGAGCATCACCGGCTATATCGATCCTGAGCGATGGCCGGATGCCGTGCTGACAGTCGATGGTCCCGAAGTTGCCGAATTTGTCGCGATGACGCACGGCATTGTAGCGGTTGCGGGTATCGTCGAAGCAAATCCAACCGGCAAGCCATTCATCACCCAGATCGCCGCCGTCGATGGTCAAATCGCCTGCGCCTATCGTAAACGCCACATCGTCGACGAGGAAACCGAATGGTTCACGCCCGGCCCATCCGAACCAGCTACATTTGACGTCCACGGCCAGCGACTCGGCATCGCCGTCTGCGCCGATATCGACAACGCAGGCGTTTACCGTGATTGTGCCGATGCCGGAGCCGTCGCCATCCTCCACTGCTCGGCACCCGGGCTCTACGGTGATCAATCAACTCGCGATTGGCAAACCGGCTACGACTGGTGGCAGAGCGAGTGCCTGCTCAAAGATGCAGCGCACGCTACGGCACATGGTATCTACGTCGCTGCCGCCACCGCCGCGGGCCGCACCATCGACGAAGACTTCCCCGGCGGGGGTTACCTCTACGACCCCGAGGGCCGGTGCTTGAAATCCACCCCAGACTGGCATCCCCAGACGTTGGATGTGACGATATCTATCGACGGTCATTAGTTCGCCTCCCGGCGGGTCGGGATACGGATGTCTCCGGAGGGTACGGAGCCGTCGGGGCTGAGCATTCCGTCTTTGATGAGGAGTTCGCGGCCGACGAGACCCAGCATGACCTGCTGTTCGCCATGGAGCTCAAGCCTGCCGCGCTCGAAATACTGGACGGTCAGGCCGTTTTCTTCGAATTGCTGTGAGATCGGCAGTCCCAGTAGCGCAATGCCGTCGTGAGTACTCCAGTAATCGAGGAACTGGCCGGCGATTCCGAAACCGGTGTCGAAGCACTGCCGGCCTCCATCAGGCTGGCATCCTGTGGGTTGGAACGGTGCCTCTCCGAGACGATCCGCCGTCAGGATCCGGCCAACAGCGGCACCCAGCACCTCAGACGGCTGACCCGAGAATTCTGGGTGATACTCCAGCCGGCCTCGCTCGAAATCTTGCGTCAGCAACCACGATCCATCGGGCTGCTGGTTCGCGTAGGGACGGGTCAGCGGGAAGCCGAGTGTCGTTAGCCCGCCACGCTGTTCCCAGGCGCTCAAAAATCTGCCAGAGATTGAGTGGCCGGTTGCCGCAAAGTAGCGCGTGCCCGGGTCGTCTGGGATGCGGCCGTAACGATCGGTCGGATAGTTCTTGAAGGCATCATAAAAGACCGGCTTGGGCACGAACTGTGTGTCGGCGTCGAGCGTGCGGTGACCGTTCTCGTCGGGGACTATCGCCATCAGCCCGAACTGATCTTGCGGCTCTTCGTTCCAGTCGTGGAGCATGTGCAGGTGGGCAAACTGGATATATGGCTGCGTCTGCATCCAGTCAAGCGTCGCGACCAGATTTCGCGCCTGATTCTCGACCCCGTTCACCCAGCCATACTCGGTGATCCAGATCTTCTTGTCGCCATCGCCGCGCCGGATCATCAGATCTCGCAGACCCAACACCCGTGGGTAGTTGATCTCAAGCGGCGGCTGGCCAGGCTCAGGCTCGTAGGACCAGTTGTACGGGTGGATCGATATCGCATCCCACGGCGCATTGCCTGGCCCAAACTGCTGATCGCTGAGGTTGTAGATGTACTCCATGTACTCGACACCAACGAGCGTCTGAGCCGCGACGACGATCTCTGGGTTCACATCGTGGGCGATGTCGTAGAACATCTTCAAGTGTCGCAGATAGGTCGGGCCATCTTTGCCGAGATACTCCCACATCTCCGGCTCGTTCCAGAATTCCCAGTATTGAATCCAGGCGTAGCGTTCGACCGCGGCCCGCATGGCATTCGCAAACTCGTCGTACATGTCCTCTCGCAGCTCGCAGGTGGCCGGTTCTTGCACGGGTTCGCCACACGTTTCGGGGCGCGTCGATGCCCAGGCGGGGATCGTGTTGAAGTTTGCGATGATCAGGATGTGACGCTTTGCCAGCTCGCCAAAGACCCGGTCATAGAGACTCCAGTCCCAGACGCCCGGTTGCGGCTCGAAGAGCTTCCAGTCGATGCTGAGCCGAACGGTCGTGACCTGTAATTCGTCGAGCGCTGGAAAGAGTTGATTGCCATAGACCTGAGGATCGAGCCACCAGGCATGCGATGCGATGCCGCGCAGGTACGGGTTGCCAACTGGCTTGACCTCACCATCGGGCGGCATCGGCACGACGACCTGACGATCTGCCGCAGCAGTGAGCGGGAGCAAGGCGATGATGAGGATGAGGAGCAGCGCTCCGGACCGCTTGATAGCCCGATATGATCCGGTTTTAGACGCCGTCACGGAGATCCAGCAAGCTGAATGCAGCGGTGGCAATGTGCTCAGCATCCATCTCGTAGTGCTTGTAGAGCGACGGGATATCGCCCGCCTGACCGAAAGCATCGACCCCTAGCGAGAAGACCGGGGCACCGAAGACACTCCCCAGCCAGGCCAGCGAATGCGATGCGCCGTCCTGCACTGTCACAATCGGAGCCGCTCTTTCGCCAGGCGGAATCAACGTCGCAAGGTGCGCACCCGGCACGTGCGGGCTATCAGCGGTCAGCGCCATCTGTTCCCGACGCCACCGTCGCCAGTCCTCATAGACCAGTTGGGGTGAGGTGAGATTCAGCACGTTGGCAGCGACACCCTCCTCGTGCAGGATACGCGCCGCCTCGACCGCCTCCGGTACCATGACACCCGCCGCAGCGATCTGTACCGTATCTCGCGGGTCAGTATCCGGCGCATCATAACGCGCATCGATCAGCCGGTATCCGCCACGCAGCACCTGCCGCCGAAGCTCTTCCTG
>CAYNTE010000014.1:0-11345 GCA_964399615.1 uncultured Thermomicrobiales bacterium | reverse complement strand
GGCGTACCAGCAAAGACAAATTTCGATTCCTGGTAGACGCCGTAAATCAGCGCATCGAGCCCACGGCAGATAAATGGATCGTAGACGGTGCCAATCGGGAGCAGCAGTTGCCCTGATAGTTCATGGCTCAGGCCGAGCGCTCCGAGGAACATGAAGAGATTCATCTCGGAGATGCCCAGCTCGATGTGCTGACCACTCGGCCCCGGCTCCCAGCGCAGGAGCTGCCGCGGCGCATTGAAATAGGTCTTGGCTGGCTCGGGCCGGAAGACACCGACCTTGTTGATCCAGCCGCCGAGATTGGTAGAGACCGAAACGTCAGGCGAGGTCGTGATGATGCGCTCGCCCACCTTCTCGACATCGGCCAGCTGGGTCAGCAGGCGACCAAATGACTCCTGTGTCGAGGTCTTTGGCAATCGATTATGACCGATGTGCTCAGGGATTTCTTCAGGGAGGATCTGCGGCGTAACATCGTCTTCCTGGCCATAGATGCGCTCATAGGCTCGCTGACAGAGCTTGCCAGCGTCGGAGTCAGGATCGAAGCGCGACCACTCCTCTTCCTTGGGTATGCCGAGTTGCTCGCGAAAGTCCTCCATCTGGGCGTCGTTCAGCAGCGCCGAGTGATTCAGCGCATCGCCGAAGAACGGCATCTGCCAGCCCTTGATCGTATAAGCGAAGATGATGGCGGGTCGAGAATCGGGTCGCAATCCTTCGTCAAGCACGTCGATCATGTCCTGCAAGTCGTGCCCACCGAGGTTCGAGATCAGATCTGGCAATACCTCGTCGGGCACATCCTCCAGCGCCCGCGCGACATCGGCATCGAGCTCCGGATCACGATGGGTGATGCGCTCCCGTAGCTCCGCGCCCTCCAGCCGGATCAGCCCTTGATACTCCTCGTTCTCCATGTCGTCGATGGCCTGACGCAGGGCCGCGCCGCCGGGTCGACGGAAAGCCTCGCGCAGATTGTGGCCGTACTTCAGCTCCAAGACGCGCCAGCCACTGTTTGCGAAGTGCTGCTTCAACTCATTGGCGCGAATGCCGGGGATGACCCGGTCGAGACTCTGGCGGTTGAGATCGACGATCCAGAGCACGTTGCTGACAGGCTTCAGCGCATCCTCGATCATCGCCTCCCAGACATTGCCCTCGTCCAGCTCGGCATCACCAACCAGCGAGATGAAGCGCCGCGACGTCACATCGCCGAAGTGGCGCTCTGCATAGAGGTGCCCAAGGGCCGCAAAGTTCGGCGCAACGGCGCCAAGGCCGACCGAGCCAGTCGAGAAATCGACTGGATCCGGGTCCTTGGTCCGGCTTGGGTAGGGCTGCAAACCACCATAGGCTCGCAACTCGGTCAGATATTCCTCCGGCAAATTACCCAGCAGATACTGCACGGCGTGGAGCACCGGCGATGCGTGCGGCTTGATCGAGACTCGATCCCCCGCTTGCAAGGCATGGAAGTAGAGCGCCGTCATGATGGTGACCACCGAGGCGCTGGAGGCCTGGTGTCCACCAACTTTCAAGTCGTCCCGCTTTTCGCGGACGTTGTTGGCATGGTGGATGATGTGGGTGCTCAGCCAGTGTACCCGCCGCTGTACCTCTTCAAGCGTCGCTAGCTCGGCCGAGGTGAGGTGTTCGCTCGCCCGTTTACCAACGTTCTGACGCCTCAGGTCCTCAACGGTGAGTGGTTGCACCATATCATTCTTCCCCTTGCGGCTGAGTCACGACCATGACTGAATGTCTCTCGTATTGTGACCCAACGACCAAACGCATTCAACTACGGCGCAACGCGCTGGATCACCCGTGCCACACCGGCCTTGACTTTGACCGTCAGTCTTTGACCGTCAGCCTTTGACCGTCACACTTGATAGAATTAGCTCGGACCAATCACCCTCGCGAATGCGTCTGGAGGACATTACCCATGCTCAATCTCGATCTGACCCCTCGCCAGGCACTCGAACGGCTGACCGAGAATCTCGGGCTCACCGATGAAGAGCTTGCCGGCGGGCTGAAAGCATCGCAACGCACGATCGCCCGCTGGCGTGCTGGCGAGACCTACCCGCAACGTGAATCACGCGAACGCCTGAATGCCCTGCTAGCGCTTGAAGAGCGGCTACGTGACAACTTCAAGACCATCGACGCCATCCGCCAGTGGATGCGTGATGAGAGCCGCTATCTCGGCGGCATCACACCAGCCGAAGCTATCCAGGCCGGCAGGATCGATCGGGCAGAGGGCGCAATTGGTGTCATTGAGTGGGGAATCTACGTTTAATTCATGGCCATCGCAACTGCTGACGAGATTGTGGCCGCCTCCCACCTCGGTGCATGGCAAGGGACAGCCTGGCGATTTCATAAGCAGGCCTATGGTGTATTTGACGCAACCGGATCGCTCCTATACTCGGGGCGTTATCATCGAGGACGAGATCACTTCCCGGCAGAACAGACATGGCCCGCGTTCTACCTCTCTCTACAGCCCGAGACATGCTTAGGGGAAGTGCTTCGCCATTTCAGTCCCGAGCGTCTTCACCAGTTGAACCAGTACCGGCTCACCGAGATTTCTGCGTTGTTCTCAGTTGTCCTGGATTGCAGGCAAATCGACCTTCAAGCATTCGACCCTGAACTGCTCCTCCGCGCGACCGACTACTCCCTCACTCAAGAGATTGGTGCGGCAGCCATCGCAGCCGGGGCGGAGGCTATCCTGATCCCCTCGGCCACCAAGTTGGGAGATAACCTCGTCGTCTTCCCGGATCAACTCCAACCGGACTCCGCCCTCAGGATTTCCGGCAGCCGCGATCCGGTGCTCTACGTCGATCGGTAGTCATCGAGCAGCTTGAAGCAATAGATCGAGATCCTTGTACGAATCGACAACTCCTCCTATGCTCTGACTGAGAGGAGATGACCGATGACTGATGGACCTGCTGTCACCGGAATCCTACGGAGTGAATCTGGGATTGACCTCAGCAGCGATTTCTGGATGCACCGCCACTTCCGGGCTATGGCTGCCATCTATAACTCGCTCCTCAACGACGCTGGCTTGCTCCCAGGGGATCGTGTACTCGACCTCGGTTGTGGCAGCGGCACGCATTTCGACTGGATCGCCACGCTCATCGGCCCAGAAGGCCGGCTGACCGGTCTCGATGCCGACCCAGCAAATCTCGACATCGCACGACAACGCATCGCTGGCGCGGACTATGGCGACCGGGTCGAGCTTGTTGAAGGCACACTCACCGAGCGTCTCCCGTTCGACGACGGGGCGTTCGACATCGTCTGGTGCGCGGGTTCGCTCCAGTATGTCCGCGATCCACAAGCCGCTATCAGCGAGATGATGCGCGTCGTTCGGCCCGGTGGTCGCGTGGCCGTGCAGGATGTCGAGATGGCCTCGATGATCCTTGGGCCGATGCCCGATGAGCTCCTGCTGGCGCTCAAGAGCAGCATTCCGCGGGGTGAAGGCGACGAGCATCACGAATTTGTCAACTGGATGATCGGTCACAAGCTGCGCAGCTATTTCCACCGCGCGGGTTTACGTGAAATTCGCGGTGTCCTGCGCACTCGTGTCTATACGCCGCCGTTCACGGACGACGAACGTGGCTTTCTCGAGGTCGCAATCCCCTATCTCTGCACCGCTTCACCGGGGATTGCCGACTTGCCCTATCGTTCCGTCATGCGCTTGCAAGAATTAGTCGATACAAGCTCACCCGGCTATCTCCTCAATCAGCCGGACTTCATCTTTGCTGAGGGTCGAGCACTCGCAGTGGGAGTACGGTGATGGTCAGTTTTCAGGATATCGAGTCCGCTCGCAGGACGATCAGTGGGCATCTGAAGCACACGCCGCTGATCCACTCATCAAAGCTCAGCAACATCATCGGGGCAGAGCTCTATTTCAAAGCCGAGAACCTTCAAAAGACCGGCTCGTTCAAGCCACGCGGGGCGTTGAACAAGATCAGCAGCCTGACTGAGGAGGAACGAGAGCGCGGCATCATCGCTGTCTCGGCTGGCAACCATGCCCAGGGTGTTGCCTGGGCGGCCAGTGCTGCCGGAGTGAAAGCCACCATCGTCATGGCCTCCACCGCCAGCCACAGCAAGATCGACGCAACACGCGAGTACGGTGCTGAAGTCATCCTGGTCGATGGCGGCATCTCGGCCGCATTCGAGCAAGTCGGCTCGATCCAGGAGGAGCGCGGGTCGATTCTGGTTCACCCGTTCGACGATCCAAAGGTCATCGCTGGCCAGGGCACAGTCGGAATGGAGATTCTCGAAGATCTACCCAGCGTCACGACCATCGTCTGCGAGATCGGGGGCGGCGGGCTCGCCAGCGGTATCGCCATCGCGGCCAAGTCGATGAAGCCCGATGTCCGCGTTTTCGGCGTCGAGCCGGAGGGTGCAGACGTCCTGCGTCGCTCGAAAGCGGCAGGTGAAGTGGTGGAGATGAAGCCCGAGACGATTGCCGATGGCCTCGCCTCTCCCGTGGCTGGTGAGCTGACGTTGAAACTGATCGAGCGCTATCTCGACGATATCGTGACCGTCTCCGACGAAGCAATCATCGACGCGCTGCGCAAAATCCTGATCTACACCAAGCTCTACGTCGAGCCATCGGGCGCGGCTGGTCTGGCGGCATTGTTGACCGGTGCCATCGAGATCGGCAACGACGAAACCGTCGTCGTGGTCCTCAGCGGCGGCAACTTCGACCTCGAAGCACTGCGCGAGATTCTCTAACACATGGCCCCCACCAGAACGATCACAACGTGAGCGGCATCTTCCGTTCGAAGGATGCCGCTCGTTGCCTCGACCGGACGAAGAAGCTACGCAGGATCGATGTTGTGGTTGATATGGAAGACGTTATCCGGGTCCCACTTACGCTTGATTTCAACCAGCCGTGGGTAATTGTCACGATACGCGCCACGCACCCGTGTTTCTCCCCCTTCGTCCACCATAAAGTTGATGTACGCTCCACTGGCTGAATAGGGAAGCAGCGCGTTCCAGTACTCACGCACCCAGGCGACGTGCCGCTCGCGTTCGGATTCGGAGGGGTCCTGCCAAATGCCGACAACGTTCGTCATCGCAAATGCATCGCGGTAGGAGAATGCTGTCGCGGCACTATCGATGTCCTGAACCGCGCCATTCATGGGGTAGAGGTGCATCGTCGCCAGGACGCTCGGAAGTGTCGGCGCGTGATTCACGTGTACCTGAATCGCTTCGTCACTCAAATCGTAGATATTGTGCGACTTCCAGTAGTGCTGAAGACCGGGTGGATTGAGGCTGTCAAACGCACTCTGAAACGCTGAAAATGGCATCGGCTGAACGAAATCGATCAGCACCTCACCAGCTTCGCGTAGCGGGCGAACGGCTTCCTCGGCATGCTCCATTGAACCGCTATAGCAGACGAAAATCGCCGTCATCGGTACGCCCTGAAGCTTGTCCGGGATGAATGGCACTGGCGGTCCCTGGTGAAACGCGATAAAGGCGCTGATCTCGCGCGGAGCGTTCTGGATGAAGTCGCGATAGAAAGCCATCAATTCGCTGGCCGCCTCGATTGGATAGAAGATCAACCCCCCGTAGATCATGTCGACCGGGTGCAGCCGAAACTTGAATGACGTTACAATGCCAAAGTTCCCGCCGCCACCACGCAGCGCCCAGAAGAGGTCGGGATTCTCATCTTCACTGGCACGCACGAAATTGCCCTCAGCCGTCACGACGTCGGCCTCAAGCAGGTTGTCGCAGGTCAGGCCATAATGGCGCGCGATGTGGCCGATTCCGCCACCCAACGTGAGGCCCGCGACGCCTGTTGTCGAGACCATGCCAGATGGGGTCGCCAGCCCAAACGCACTGGTGGCGTGGTCGACGTCGCCCCAGGTTGCGCCGCCAGCGACACGCGCGGTGCGTGATTGTGGATCCACGCGAACCCCTCGCATCTTGCCCAGATCGATCACGAGGCCATCGTCGCAAGTCCCCTTACCAGCTACGCTGTGACCACCGCCCCGGATAGCGATTTCGAGATCGTGCTCTCGTCCAAATCGCAGCGCTTGTATGACATCCCCAACATCCTGGCAGGCGATCACCAACGCAGGATGTTTGTCGATCATCCCGTTATAAACAGCGCGAGCCTCATCATATCGTGCATCGGTTCGGTCAATGACATCACCGCGTACGGCCGTGTTCAATAATTCGAGCGTCTCAGGACCAAGGTTCTTGCTTCTGGTATCGACTGCCATTGCGGACTCCCTCTCGTTGCATGAGCGATTCGTCGTGCCGGGAATAACGAGCGAGCATTGATGCGGAGCGCTTACGAAGTCACTTCTGCCAGCGTGGGATCCACTACACGCTTGATCTCAAGAACGCGGTCAGCTGGTATGGGCGCTCGAAACGCGTGCTCGCGGATAGCCTCTTCGCTACTCGCGATGTCGACGCAATCGTCAACTGCATAACTCTCAACCCACTGGATATCCTCGTCCATCGAGCGAATCGCTTCGTATGATCGAGTGGAAGCTTCTCGCAACTCCTCCGCTATCGGTCCTTCCAGCCAGCGCTCGATCAGGGACTTCGGCGTCCGTAAACCTCGCGTCGTCGTATTCCCAACGTGTGCAGTATCGGCGGCATATCGATCATTGCCATCGTGCGATATGCGCAATCACCGCGGAGGCGTATATACGTAGTTCGTGCAATTCATCGGGTGGCCCAGCAACGTCCCAAGCATGATCGAACTCACCAGGACCGATGAGCACCTTCAAATCTCCGCTGGTGATAGATACGGCGTTTCGCAGGAACTCGCTAGCGCATCTGCCTGGCCAAAGTGGCCCGCGGCTGGATCGAACTCCTCCTGCATGGACTACATCTCAGCCAGAATTCACTGAGCTTGAAGCAGTGCTAGCGGCTGTCGAGGAACGTTTGCCAGCTCCAAAGCCTGGCGGACAAACTCCGCAGCTCTTTTAGTCTCACCTTTTACGACTCCAGAATGCCCCTTACCGGCAACGCCGGCATATTGAGCTGTCGCACCAGGCTGTTGATGCGGTTGACGTATTGCTCAACCAGGTCATCGAGCTGTTGCAGTTGATCCTCAACGCGCTGCTCCAGCTCTGCGTACAGCTCCTGCGACTGCTGGTTTGGTCGGCTATCGGAATCACCAACGACCGTCATCAGCGTCGCCAGCTTGGCGTTGAGCTTGGAGGGTGCGGTCAACGCATCGCGCGAAGACTTCCAGGCCGTCTGGCGCAGTTCCGACTCGATCGTGTCGAGACCGCCGTTGAGCGCCTCGATTGCTCCGCGCAAGTCGTCGACTCCATCGCGATCGGTAACCTGCTCCGCGACCCCGCTCGCTCGTGACCGGAGGTCCTGCAGATCGACCGTCGCGCGGTTCGTCTCGCTCAGCGTGTCGCGGATCTTGATGAGCAAATCAAACTGTGCTTGGAGATCGTCATCCGTGGCACTGGTCCGCGGGTCTCGATGAATGACGAACGGCTGCTCCGCCGTCTGGTCACCAGCGGTCAAGCGCACGCGGTACTCCCCTGGAGGAGCAAGCGGCCCAGTCACGCCGCCCCGGCGGTAGATCGCGCCCTTGAAGTTGAAGGCGTCTGGGTAGCGCATGTCCCAGACGAAGCGGTTGATGCCCGCTTCGGCAGGTACGAGCGGCGACTCCGCCTCTCCACGATCAGCAGGATTTTCCACCGGCGGCTCGCTGGAGAACGTCTTGATCTCCTCACCGTTGGCATCCAGGAAAGTGAGCGTCACCTCGGTGTCTTGATCTTCACCCAGGAAGTAATCAACGATCACTCCGTCGGGTGGATTCGAGCCTGCGTCGAGCGGACGCAATTCAACCTTTCCACCGGGTCGTTCGACATGTCGCACAGTCGCTTGAATCGTGCCTGTCATCTGATAGTTGATGCCTGGCACCGTGCCACGTCCACCGAGCGACCCGACAGTCCGGTATCGAATCGTCGGACGTGGGGCGAAGAGGTGCATCTCACTATCGAGCACATCGTCAGAGAGGTTGCGCAACGACGTGATATCATCGAGCACCCAGAATCCGCGCCCGTGCGTGGCGAGCACCAGATCTTCATTCTTGACCACCAGGTCATGGACCGGAACGACGGGCAAGTTGAGATTGAATCGCTGCCAGTTCGCCCCATCATCGAACGAGATGTAGATGCCTGTCTCGGTCCCGGTGTAAAGCAATCCACGCCTGACGGGATCCTCCCGAATCGCACGAGTGAAATCGTCGTCCGGGATGCCTGCAACGATCTTCTCCCAGGTCTCGCCGAAGTCGTTGGTCTTGTAGAGATACGGCGCGAAATCGTCGTGTCGGTGCCGGTCGACAGCGATATACGCCGTGCCAAGCTCGTGCGGCGAGGGCTCGATAATCGAGACCAGCGACCAGGTCGGCATGTCCTCCGGGGTCACATCCTGCCAGCTCTCACCGTTGTCTCGCGAGATATGCACCCGGCCATCGTCGGAGCCGGCCCAGAAGACTCCCTGCTTCAGCGGCGACTCGGCAAAGGCAAAGATCGTGCAGTAGTAGTCCATACCATTGCTATCGATGGTGATCGGCCCGCCCGACGCCTGCATCTTCTCGGGATCGTTGCGCGTTAGGTCAGGACTTATCACTTCCCAGCTATGCCCCTGGTCTCGGGAGCGATGCACGAACTGCGAGGTAATGTAGAGCAAGTCCGGATCGTGCGGCGAGATGAGGATCGGGAAGGTCCACTGGAAGCGATATTTGACATCGACCTCGCCCCAGCCAGCAAATTCCTCCGGCCAGGCAGCGATGTTTTGACGCTGACCGGTGCGGTGGTCATAGCGTGTGATCGTCCCGGCATAGTTGCCGGCGAAGACGATATTCGGGTCACGCGGGTCGATCTGGATGTAGCCACTCTCTCCACCACCCACCTCGTAGGCATCCTGGGCCGTGATTGCGCCACGATTCGACCGGCTCGCGATCGACATCGTGCTGTTGTCTTGCTGCGCACCGTAGATGCGGTATGGCACCTGATTATCGGTCGTGACGTGATAGAACTCGGTCGTCGGCTGGTTGTAGATCGTGGACCAGGTCGCGCCGTTGTTGAAGCTGACTGTCGCGCCGCCGTCGTTGCCCTGCACCATGCGCTCCGGCATCTTCGGGTCGATCCAGAGGTCGTGATAATCGCCATGCGTTCCGGGTATCTGCTCGAAGCTCTTGCCCGCATCGGTCGAGCGCCAGCAATTAAGATTCAGCACCCAAACGGTGTTCGGATCGACCGGGTGCGCGAAGATGTGCATGTAATACCAGGGTCGCTGCCGCACCTCCCCGCTGGGGTTAATGTTTTTCCACGACTCACCGAAATCTTCCGAGAGATAGACACCACCCTCGGTCTTATGTTCAATGATCGCCCAGACTCTGCCTGCCTTGGCTGGCGATGCCGTGATGCCGATTCTGCCGAGCAACCCATCAGGTAATCCTGGCTTGTGCGTAAGTTCATCCCAGGAATCTCCACCATCCAGCGAGCGATAAATCCCGCTATCTGGCCCGCCACTGATCAACTCGTGCGCCAGGTGAACACCCTCCCAAAAGGCCGCGTAGAGGATGCGGGGGTTGGACGGATCGAGCCACAAATCAACGGCGCCAGACTTCTCACTGACGTGCAGCACCAGCTCCCAGCTGGCGCCGCCATCGAGACTGCGGTACACGCCGCGCTCTGCATTCGAGCCGTGGGCGTGGCCCAGCGCCGCAACGTAGACGACATCCGGATCGGTGGGATGGATGCGTACCTTGCTGATGTTGCGTGTCTCGGCAAGGCCCACGTTCTCCCAACTCCGCCCGCCGTCGGTCGATTTGTACACGCCATCTCCATGCGAGACATTGCTGCGGATTGTGTTCTCACCCATGCCGACATAGATGACGTTGGGATCGGACGCTGCGACAGCGATCGAGCCGACTGAGGCACGCTTGAAATAGCCATCGGAGATATTCTCCCAATAGGTGCCGCCGTCCTCGGTCTTCCAGACACCGCCGCCGGTCGAACCCATGTAAAAGGTGCCCAAGTCGGCCGGGTGACCAGCGACCGCGATGACGCGCCCACCCCGGAACGGCCCCACATGCCGCCACTGCAACCCGGGCAGCATATTTCCAACTTCTCTACGCGTGTCAGCCATGGCACCACGCCTCTCTCAGCGAATCTTGCAACTCATGTCAAAGCATCGTAGCAGGATATCAGTGCTCGCCAGCAGCCGCGAAATGTGCGAGGGGAGTCAGACTGTTGACAGCCAAATGCTCTCGCGCTATATAGAACCTTAATTATCAGGTGCGTCTAATTATATTGTGAACTCGCCGAATGAACGTATGGGTGCACGAGGCGAAGGCACATATGGAGGGGTAGACGGAATGCCTAGTGTGCGTAGTGGCAATAGCGTAGTAGACCTCCTAAATCAGATTCAGGGAAATCTGATTGATCGACGTGAGGTGCTGCGGCGGGGTATAGCTCTCGGGCTTACGGCGCCGGTCATCGCAACGCTGCTCGCTGCCTGTGGTGGCGACGACGATGATGACGATGACGACGACAGCGCAGCCGCGACCGAGACAACCGAGGCGACGGAGGCGGCGACCGAGGAGACCGAAGAGTCTGCCGAAACTGAGGAAGCAACCGAAGAATCGACTGAAGCCTCTGCTGAGGAGACTGAGTCGGAAGCAACTGAAGCAGCAGCCGAGGAGACCAGCGAGGAAACGGAAGAGGAGACCGAGGAAGCTGCGTCTGACGATGTCACTCGCACGCCAAAGCTCAGAATCATTCAATTCCAGGCTCCTACTATCCTCAACCCGCACCTCTCGACCGGGTACAAGGACTATGACGCCTCGCGCCTCGCCTATGAGCCGCTAGCCGAATTCAATACCGACGGCGAAGGCGTGCCGATACTAGGGACCGAGTTCCCGTCGCTTGATAACGGCGGGCTGACCGAGGACGGCTTGCAAGTCACCTGGAAGCTCCGCGAGAACGCAGTCTGGCACGATGGAACGCCCTTTACGTCGGCAGATGTGAAGTTCACGTGGGAGTGGGTGATGCACCCTGAGAGTCTCGCTGTTACTACCGGTAGTTTCGCTGCCATCGAAGACATCGAAACACCTGACGACTACACGGTGGTCATCAAGTTCGCCGAACCGAACCCAGCCGGGTTCCTCGTCTTTACCGGCCGCAACGGCATGGTCATCCCGAAGCACATCTTCCAGGATTACATGGGCGCGGAAGGAGCGGATGCTCCGCAAAACCTGGCCCCAGTTGGCACCGGCCCATACAAGGTCACTGATTTCAAGCCAGGCGACGTCGCGCTCTTCGATCGGCACACCGAGTACTGGGATGCGCCGAAGCCGTACTTCGATAGCGTCGAACTCAAAG
>CAYNTE010000013.1:0-33473 GCA_964399615.1 uncultured Thermomicrobiales bacterium | reverse complement strand
CTCGGTGAGCTCTGGTCGGAGCGCGATTATCGCGAGGCGGGCATCTACTACCAGCAGGCGCTTGAGCTAGCGAGGGAGTCGAGCAATCCTCAACGCATCGGCCACAGCCTGAACCGGATCGGCAACTGGCTGGTGAATACCGGCTTGCCGCGGGCAGCGCTGCAGCACCATACAGAAGCACTGGAGCTCTTCGAAAGCGAACACGATGACGCGGGGCGGGCCGCCACCCTGGATCTGCTGGCGATGACCTATTTTCTGCACGGCGACTATCAGTCCGCCACCGACCATGGACGTCAAGCAGCCAGACTCTACCGCGAGCACCAGGACCATCTCGGGCTGGCAATGAGTTTGGCGGGCCTGGTCTTTGGCTCGGGTTGCTACGACACCGATACGATCCCGCCCGCCGATGTGCCGCTCCAAGAAAGCGTGCGTTGTGGCGAGGAAGCGATAAAGATCGCGCAAGAGACGGGCTGGAGGTCGGCTGAGGCAACGGCGCTGATTCATTTGGGATATGTCTACGGCTTGCCAGGCCGGTTCGATCTGGCATTGGACTACTGTCGTCGTGGTCTCGAGCTTGCACTAGAGATCGAACACCAGCAATGGATCTTGGCTGGGCACTTCAACCTCGGGGTGTTGCTGGCTGATTTGCTAGACGTTGCCGCGGCGCTGGAGCACCTGCACAGCGCGCTGAGCATTGCACGCAGCCTGAACTCGCACTACTGGCTGCATGCGTCCATCGCCGCGGTTGCAGCGGCCGAACGCGCCAGGGGCAACATCGAGGTCGCGGCGGATATCCTCGGTCAGATGGATGACCAGGAGCTTGAAGAAGGCTCGTTTGGTTTACGTCAATGCTGGCTTCAACGTGCAGAGCTCGCCCTAGAGCGCGGCGACCCAGAAACGGCAATCGCCATCGGTGAGCGGTTGATATCGACAGCCCCAGCTGGCCGTTCAAACGCCGCCCCGCAGCTGACCCGCTTGCTGGGACGCTCTGCGGCTGCTGCCGGGGATGTACCTCAAGCCGAGCGACTGCTCAACCAATCGCTGGCGCGCGCCAGGCAGCTTGGCTGGCAATCACTTGGCTGGCGTATCGAGATTGACCTGGGCAAGCTGGTGCTGCAATCCGATGCGCCGGCCGCACGTCGCTACTTCGGCTCGGCCCAGCAACACATCGACACGATCGCGCAGACAATCCACGACTCCACCTTGCGACGGACCTTTCGCCAGCGCGCGCTGGAGATCGTGCCTGTGCCAGCTGCGGCCAGCACCCGGCCATTTGGCCTGACTGCTCGGGAGAGGCAAGTTCTGGATCTGGTCGTCGAGGGGTTGACGGATGCCGAGATCGGCGAGCGACTCTACATCAGCCCGCGCACCGTTGGCCGACACCTTCAATCGATCTACCAGAAACTGGGAGTCAACTCACGAGCTGCAGCGACGGCGATGGCGTTCGAGCATGGGTTCATCAAGCCTTCGACGTTCACTGATGCTGTGGATGGGTAGTACTACCCAATCCCGGCTGTTGAGCATTCTCCTCGATGGCACCCCACCCCCAACCTCATAGGCTCAAGCAAGAGTCAACGCTGATCGGCGGCCTGCTGAAATGCCGCCCGCCTCGGAAAGGTTGGGAACGAGATGACATTGGAATCCACAATTTCTGGACAGCTCACGGACCGGCACTCACATGAACGGTTTGTCCAGCGCTTCGGCGGTAACGTCACGCTGCCGAGCGATCCGGAATATGATGACGCACGCGCAGTCTGGAATGGCATGATCGACCGCTATCCCGCATTGATTGCCCATTGCGAATCGACAGCGCAGGTCGTGCAGGCGCTTGAGTATGCACGCGAGCAGCAACTGCCGATCGCTGTGCGCGGGGGCGGCCACAACGTGGCGGGCCACGGCACGTGCGACGGCGGCATCGTTATCGACCTTGCGAAGATGAACGCTGTAACCGTGGACCCCGAAGCACGCATTGCTCGTGTCGACGGCGGCGCTCTGTGGGCCGATGTTGACACTGCGACGCAAAAGCACGGGCTGGCGACGCCAGGTGGAGTCTTCTCGCGCACAGGTGTTGCAGGGTTGACACTCGGTGGTGGCTTCGGCTGGCTTGCGAGCCAGTACGGGCTGAGTTGCGATAACCTGATCGGCGCCGAGGTTATAACTGCCGATGGTCGAATCATCGTCGCGAGCGAGGACGAGAACCCCGAACTCTTGTGGGGTCTGCGTGGCGGGGGTGGGAACTTTGGAATCGTCACGCGTTTCGTCTTCCAGCTGCATCCGGTTGGCCCAGAGGTCTACTTCGTCTTCGTGCTGCACGACGCCGAAGGTGACAAGCTGTTCGAACGGCTGCGCTTCTTCCGCGATTGGTGTGAGAGCGATGGAGACAACATCGGAGCTATTGCGTCATTCGGCGTCGTGCCGCCAGACCCGCATGTCTTCCCCGAGGAGATCCACCTCAAACCGTTCGTTCTCTTTGGCGCGCTCTACTCTGGGCCAGCTGAGGAGGGAATGCGCGTGCTCCAACCACTGCGAGAAATTGATGAGCCGCTGGTGGACTTCAGCGACACGATGCAATACGTCGATGTTCAGCAGATCTTCGACCCCGACTATCCCGACGGCATGCGCTACTACTGGAAATCCCTGAACATTGGCGAGCTGACTGACGCGGCTCTCCTGCGCATGATCGAGCATAGTCGCCGTCAACCCGGGCCGTTCAGCACGACAGATATCTGGCCGGTCGGCCCCGGAATCAAGCGCGGCTCGCTGGATGACAGTGCATTCTTCGGCCGCGAGGCAGCGTATCTCTTGAACGTAGAAGCCAACTGGGAGGACCCGGGCGACGATGAGGCGCACATCCAATGGGTGCGCTCCCTCATCGACGAGATGGGCGAATTCTCAGATGGCAGCCGCTACCTGAACTTCGCAGGGTTCCAAGAAGAAGGCGATGCCATGATGGCCGCGAGCTATGGGCCGCAATACCGCCGGCTACAGGCGCTGAAAGCTCAGTACGACCCGGATAATATCTTCCGGCTGAACCAGAACGTTCCGCCGCGCTCATAAGCTGGTCGACAACGAGGTCGAACCCATCAGGCTGCGCCCCGTCGGTGACTCGCCGGGGCGTGTTTCTGGTTGGATTAATGTAGATCGGAGCGCTATCGGTATCGACGAGCAGGGCGCAATTTTGGCCCTGGAGATGAATGGCGATGCATGCTGCTATCAATCCCCTACTCCACTGCCGTCTGGTCCGGAACGTCGAGAGAGAAATTATGTCTACTTCAGCTGGCGATCTCATGCTCGTTCGCCATGCTGCCCCGGTGATCGAGCCGGAACGGGCAGCAGCGGAATGGGTGCTGTCGCCCGAGGCGATTGATGACGTGCACGAGCTCGCGCATCGGATCGACCCTGAACGACTGGTTGAGATCGTGGCGAGTAGTGAGCCAAAGGCTGCGTCGACGGCTGAGGTGCTGGCCCGCGCGCTGGGAACGACATGGCGCGTCGCGGATGGACTTCACGAACACGAGCGTGGCGTGTTGCCGTGGATGGCTGAGGATGCGTGGCGAGACCTATTGGCGGAGCTCTTTGCCCGGCCCGATGCGCTGGTGTTTGGGCTGGAGCCGGCCGATCAGGCGCTCCAGCGATTCCGCGAGGCGGTGCGATCGGTGCTTGCTACCGCAGGAGCTGGTGATGTCGTTATCGTCACGCATGGCACGGTGATGGCGCTGCTACTGGCTGAGATCACGGGCGCAGATGCCTTCGAGATCTGGAGTGGCTTGCAGATGCCAGACGTGCGGTCTGTTCCGCGCGAGCTGCTGCCTGCGGTCTAACGAGAAAAAAGCCCCGGTTCACTGGGGGTGTGGACCGGGGCAATTCAGGGAAAGGGACAGGACGGGATCACTGCCTGTGCCTACCTATAATAGAACCGCAGCAGCTGCACCCACCCCGCCCAGCACCGGGCCAGAAAATGACAAGATTGCCATCTTGAAACCAGCGAGCTTGCCTTGCCAGTTTGTAACATCCCAAGCCCGCTATCCACCGCTGACGCTCAGCCACGACGCATATGCTGTTGCCACCGATGCCATAAGCGTGTGGCTCCCGATCGAGTGCTCGCTGGGAGGGCGGTGTCCACATGGACAGGATGGGTGAGATGACAGCCAACGCAGCCAGCTATCTTGCAACGATTAACCAGGCCTTGAGAAAGACCGATCTGGCAACGATCGATCGTGCGGTGTCGCTGCTCGTCAACGCCTACTGCACGGGGCAGACAGTGTTCACAATGGGCAATGGCGCGAGCGCCGCTCTTGCATCGCACATGGCTTGTGATTGGGGCAAAGGAACTGCGCCCGACCTTGGGCGTGGACCTGATATACCAGCTATGCGCCGCTTGAGAGTGCTGAGCCTGAACGACAACCTGGCACTGGTGACGGCCTACAGCAACGACCTCGACTATGCCGATGTCTTCATCGAGCAACTCAAGAATCTGCTGCAGCCTGGGGATGTGGTCCTGGGCATCAGCGGTAGCGGTGGCTCGGAGAACGTGCTGCGTGCCATGCACTTCGCCCAGCTCAGCGGTGCGACGACGATCGGGTTGACGGGCAGGATGGAGAGTGCGGTCAAGATGCGCGCGCTCAGCGACTGCTGCATCCAGGCTCCGTTGACGATGATGGAGCAGATCGAGGACCTGCACGTTATCTACCATCATGTCATCAGTCTCAGCCTGCGGGAGCGGATGCAAGTCGAGGCCGACCGTCTCGCACAGACGGCACTTCAAGGCACGGTCCTGCTGCAGGAACCGATCACGCCGGTTGCAGGCTGACCGAGACGGGGTTGGCATGAGGCCTGACTGACGGTACACTTCCACGTTGGAAATTACCGCCGAAGAGGAGACCCATGATCAAGTAACAACCTCAGCAAACGTCATTCTCAACGCTCGTTGCACGAGCTTTTGTCGCTGTAAGGTTGTTCAAAATGCTACAGGTTTCCAGACTCTCCAAGTCTTATGCCATTCATACTGTTCTCGATGAGGTGAGCTTCACGCTCTCTGCTGGTGATCGTGTTGGGCTCGTGGGGGCCAATGGCTCTGGCAAGTCAACCTTGTTGCGTGTCATCGCCGGTGAGGAGCCTGCCAGCGCTGGCGTTGTGTCGATCTCGGCTGACACCGAATTGGGATATCTGCCACAGAGTCTCCCCGTGGTCGATTCCAGTATGACGCTCTCGGGCTTCATCGAGCAACGGCTCGGCGACCTGCGCGCGATAGAGCGGCGCTTGCGCGAGCTGGAGCACGAGATGTCGAATCCGAATGGGGATTTCGATGCCTTGCTCGCGGAGTATGGCCAGCTCCAGGAGCACTTCGAGCATCGAGGTGGCTACGACATCGAGCATCGCATTGATCGGGTGCTCGACGGATTAGGGCTCGGCCATCTCGGTCGAGACCAGCCAGTCGTGACGCTCTCGGGTGGCGAGGCGGAGCGAGTGATGCTCGCCGCGCTCCTGCTCAGGTCTCCTGATCTGTTGCTGCTCGATGAGCCGACGAATCATCTCGATTTCAATGCCGCCGCCTGGCTCGGAGATTACCTGGCCACATTCACGGGCGGGTTACTGGTCGTCTCGCACGACCGCCACTTTCTCAACACCACAATCACGCGCATTCTGGCGATCGACGAGCACAGCCACCAAATCAGCATTCATCATGGAAATTATGACGACTATCGCGCCGAGCGAGAGCGGCAGCGATCTGCCTGGATCGCTGCGTACAAGGCCGAGCAAGCGGAGATGGAAGAGCTTCGCCATGCGATCAAGATGGCCCAACACTCAGGCAACCGGCCCGCGCCCCCGCCCCGCGATCCTGACAAGAACATTGCCACTGCGCACCGCGAAACAGCGCAGCTCTCGGCTGGAGCAACGATCCGCTCCTTGAAAGACCGGCTGCGTCGCATTGAAGCCGACCCGGTGCCGAAGCCGCCAGAACGCATGCGGCTTAAGGCCGATCTCGGATCAAAGGATCTGCGCTCAACTGACGCGATCCGGCTGGAGCATGTGTCGCTCTCACTTGGCGGGCGAGAGGTGTTGCGAGATGTGACCTTTCACCTGGGGGCAGGCGAGCGCGCGCTGATCATCGGAGACAACGGCGCCGGGAAATCGACACTGATCAAGGTCATCACCGGCCAGCTGAAACCGGATAGCGGCACGGTAACGCTCGCGCCAAATGCACAGATCGGCTATCTCGATCAGCATGCTGATGCCCTACCGCAGGGCGAGACGATCTTCGATATCTATCGCGCAGGGCTGATCGACTATGAACACCATCTGATCAGCGATCTGCTGCGGCACGGGCTCTTTACGCTTGATGACCTGCAGAAGTCAATCAAGGATCTGAGTCTCGGCGAGCGTCGAAAGCTGCAACTGGCGCGGCTTGCGACCCAGGACATCAACCTGCTCATCATCGACGAGCCGACGAATTACGTCAGTCTTGATGTGATGGAAGAGCTTGAGCGAGCGCTTGATGCGTTTGCTGGCCCAATTCTCGCGGTCTCCCATGATCGCTGGTTCATCGAACGATTTGGTGGTGATCTCTGGGAACTCCGCGACGGCTGCCTTCGCCCATATTACAAAGTTGTGTCACAGCCCCTTACCAATATTATCAATATTGATGATAGACATAAGGGACTCAATCCATGATACTGATTTCATGATCGCGTAGAAAGGCGAGCTAGGCCTTTCCTGACATTACAGGTTTTAGCTTGCAAAATTGTCAGCTTGATCACTCCCCGACGAAGAAGGTTTGCCAAACGGGGTGCTAGGCTCTCTATGGGATTACACCCTACCTGACTTCGAAACCTGGTCAACCTCGGGAGGCGGGAGATGCCGGATCGCGTTGTAATTGTCGACGACGACCCGACGGCAGCGAAGGTGTTGAAATTCTTGTTTGATGACGAAGGCTATGAAACAACGGTCTTGCACCGTGGCAGTGGGGTCGTCGCCGAGGTAACGGGACGGGAAACGGCTTGTGTCGTGCTCGATGTGAATCTGCCGGATGTCGATGGGCTGACGATCACGAAGCTCCTGCGCGCACGGCGGTACTTCGGACCGATCATCTTGCTCACCGGCCGTTCGGCGGTGGCGGACAAGTTGGTGGGGTTCGAGAATGGCGCGGATGACTACGTGACCAAACCATATGAACCGCTTGAGGTCCTAGCCCGAGTGCAGCGCGTCGTAGCTCGCAACAAGCAGGCCGATCAACAACCGCTGGGGTCGATCTTGCGCGTGGAAGATGCGGAGCTCTCACTGGGCGAGCTGACGTATCGCAGTGACACGATCGAGCCGACGGTGCTGACACCGACGGAGATGAAAATTCTCGAGGTGTTGATGCGCAACAGCTGGATCGTCATTGGGCGGGAGACACTGATCGAGCGAGTCTGGGGATTCGACTTCGTCGGGAGTACGAACCGCGTAGATGTCTATATTCGACGGGTGCGGCGCAAGATAGAGCCCGACCCACAGAACCCACGCTATCTGCACACTGTGCGTGGAATCGGGTATGTGTTTCGCGTTGATGCCGAAAAATAGCCGGTCATTGCGAGATGCTGCTCCGGGTGCAACCAGGCTCGCAATTATCCGTTAATGGGGGTAAGCAATTGCAGAGTTACCCCGGGGAAGCACGAAAGGGCACACGCATCGAAAGGTGCGTATCTGCAAAGTGAGATGTCTACGGCGCGATCGCTATGACAGAATCACTGCCGAAGCCTCCCGCGGACAATGAACAATCGAGTGCAATGGTGGGTTGCCCGGTGAACTGTTGTCCAATGCGGAAGCACGGACATCCTTCTGGGAGGGCTGAGATGGTGGACATTCTAGATCGCGCCAGGAGAATTCGCCTCAAAGCGATATGTGGTGCCAATTACCAGCCAGATCGCGTCATGCTCGCGTCCATGGCTGCACATGAATTGCGTGAGCCCGCACAGGCGGTGCAGAGTTTCCTCAGCGTCGTGCTGGATCATCGGGCCGGCCCACTGAATGAAACGCAGGCCGACTTTCTTGCCACGGCCCGTCAAGCCGCGCAACGCATGGCCCGACGGATCGAAGACGTTCAAGCTGTGCTGAGCGAGAGCGGATCGTTTGGGCTTCAAATGGCAGAGGTTGACTTACTCCTGCACGCCAGGAACTGCATGAATGAACTCGAACAGATCGCGGGTTGCTACGGTGTGACCTTGCTACTGGATGTGGAGGCGCAGACGTGCCCAGCGACGATCTGGGCCGACCCTGAACGGCTCGACCAGATCTTGCTCAACCTGATCGAAAATGCCATCCGGTATGCGGCTCACGGCACTGTTGCGCGGATCATCGTGCGCCGCACGACATCCAATGCCTGGGCTGCTGTTGTCCAGAACCAGACGGATTTTCCGATTAAGCAAGACCCTTCTGAGTGGTTTTCTCCGTATCAACGTGGTGATCAGTCACATTCCGTTGGCATGGGTCTCGGGCTGACGATCGCTGAGCATCTCGCTCGCGCGCACGGAGGTGAGATCGGCGCACAGGTACACGGGCGTAGCGTGAGTGTCGGCGTTGTCTTCCCAATTACCGAACCCTATGGCCCGATACCTCTGCAAGGTACGTTCGGGCTTGAAGCCGAGCACATCTAGACTCTCTCATCGGGCCCGGCCGCTTGCGATTGGTTTTGGCTCTGACTCTGCAACTGGGCATGGAGCTTGTCGATGTCGGCCCTGATGCGCTCCTCGATGAGTAGCAGATCTCTACGCAGACTCTGTTCACCGTGTATCAGCAGCTCCATAATCTCAACCTGGCCGGCCTGGAGAAGCTGCGCTATGCGAGCGTCGGCGTGCCGCATCTCAGCGCTGAGCGCCGCAATCGAAGCCTGTAAGCTGGCAATCGTCGCTTCCTGGTCGGTCAAGCTTGATTGAGAGGCTGTCGATTCCGAATGTTGCTCGTCGCCTGCGAGCTCTTGCATCAACTGATCAAGTTCATCGGCGAGTTCACTAGTGTCGTTGTCCTGATTGTTCCCAGCCATTGTGGGTGCTCCGCATCATGACGACGCTTGAGGCGTCGCAATAAGCCGGGGTGATCCAGCTGAGTATAGGCACGATAGGTGAAAAACACAGGCTGATGCACCGTAATGCAGGTGACGGGACTTACATCTGGTAATCCAGGCTTTACGGATCAGGCTAAATGCGAACTTCGAAGCGGTTTGTGTAATGGTCGTTGATCTGGTCTTCATTATCCCCGTAACGCTGACGATCTTGAGAGCCGTGTCGCCACTGCAGATACGATTCCAGATAGCTGCCGGTGAGTGCCAGACTCGATCGGCTGGCATTTACGATGACTATCTGTGACGCGGGTATCTCCAGCGCTTGAGACACCTCCAAAATCACCCCCGGCCGGCCAGTTACGACGAGACGCTGGCCCGAGACCGTCCAATGCTCATCCAGATCCATGCCTAGTCCCCCCTGAATCGCGGCACAGCATTTC
Source organism: uncultured Thermomicrobiales bacterium (assembly GCA_964399615.1). Taxonomy (GTDB): domain Bacteria; phylum Chloroflexota; class Chloroflexia; order Thermomicrobiales; family CFX8; genus CAYNTE01. The sequence goes on along the minus strand of CAYNTE010000013.1, from coordinate 23,996 downwards.
TCGTAGCCACCAGAATTCGTGACTACGAGTTATCAAGATCCCTTTCTTCCCGAGGTGTTGCGGAGTTGCACGAGAAGCTAATACAGCGTAACACAACAACTGCTACTCGATTGACAGACTTGTCATCTTTGTAGGCGGAATTTGCAAATTGCCCATGACCGTTGCCAGCTAGGCTGGAGCCCTGTTGATGCTTGCCACAATCTCGCGACACGGAGGTTCTCGATGACGGTCATTGCCAAAGCTCCGCTACGCATCGGGCTCGCTGGTGGAGGTACCGACCTGCCAGCCTATGCTGATCGCTTCGGTGGCCTCGTGGTCAGTACCGCGATCGATCGTTATGTCTATGTGATCGTCTCGGAAGCGAGATCGGATGAGCTGCAGATTACATCAGCCGATGCCAGCTCGGTCTTCTCGTCGCGAGACCATCTATTCGATGCCTCGCTCTTCTGGGGATCGGATTACCGGCTGCCGATGGAAGTACTCAAGCATTTCGGGATTGCGCGCGGGAAGCGCGTCTTCATTGCCTCGGAGGTGCCCCCGGGCACGGGTCTGGGTTCGTCCAGCTCAACGGCGGTTGCATTGATCACGGCGCTGGGTGTCGACCAGGGATTACGTCTCAGCCGCGAGCGCATCGCCCAAATCGCGTGCCATATTGAGATCGAGTGTATGGGCATGCCCATCGGCCGTCAGGATCAGTACGCGGCGTCGTTCGGTGGCCTCAATCAGCTGCATTTCTCGGCACAGGGAACGACGGTGGAACCGCTTGCGGTTGGCCAAGGAACGATCGAGGAGCTGGCCGAGCGAACACTGCTCTTCTTCACTGGCAGGCGCCGCCGCTCGACCGACATCCTGCGCCAGCAGCGAGAGGCAACCGGCCAGGACGGATCGAAGACCCTTGAGGCGCTGCACGTCATCAAGGAACTTGCAATCGAGATGCGAAGCGCGATCGAGTCGGCAGATCTGGACACGGTCGGCGAGATCCTCGATCTCTCGTGGCAGCACAAACGGGAACTCGCGCCAGGAGTGTCCAACCCGGATATCGACACATGGTACGCGGAGGCGATGCGGGCGGGCGCTATCGGCGGCAAGATCACCGGCGCCGGCGGCGGTGGGTTCCTGCTGCTCTATGTTCCTACCGCAAATCGACCCGCGGTGATCCATCGCATGACCGAACTCGGCCTCGTCTGGGTCAACACTGGCTTTGACAGGCAAGGGGCGCTACCGGTCATGCCGGCACCTGCCGCAGAACTCGTCTACGCGGACTAGTCGGCCGCGACCGCTGGTTCTTGCTGCCCAACCCAGCTCGCCGTGCGACGAAGACCTTCGCGCAGTGCCACCTGTGGGGACCACCCCAGCACCTGGTTTGCCCGCTGGTTGGTCAGATAGATCCGGTAGACCTCTCCAGCTCGGCTGGCTGCGAAACGTGGTGGTTGATCGTTGCCAGTGACTTCGCAGAGTGCGTTGTAGATCTCCAGCACGCTGGTGCCGGTGCCCGAACCCAGATTGCAGACCGCACGCGACCCCCGAGAGAGCGCAAGCACATGTGCCTCGGCGACATCGCTGACGTAGACAAAGTCGCGTTGTTGAAGGCCATCGCCGAATATCGTCGCTTGTAGGCCCTGCTGCAGGAGGCCGATGAAGATGGCGACGACGCCCGCTTCGCCCTCTGGATCTTGCCGCGGGCCGTAGACATTCGGGAAGCGCAGGATCGTGTAATCGAGGTCGTAAAGGTGAGCGTAAAGCTCAAGATAGTGCTCGACGGTGTGCTTCGAGATCCCGTAGTGCGAGATAGGCACAATGGGATGCTCCTCGTCACATGGCAGATAGCGGGGCTCGCCGTAGAGCGCGCCGCCCGTGGAGGCGTAGATGATCTTTTGCGTGCCTGCCGCGACGGCACTCTCCAGCAGGTTGATGGATCCCACAACGTTGGTGTCTGCGTCGAATCGCGGTCGCTGAATCGAAATGCGGACACTCATCTGAGCTGCGAGGTGGCATACAACTTCAGGACGAAATTCCTGGAAGATTGCGGCCAGTTCGGGATCACGAATGTCACAGCGGTAGAACGTTGCTTCGGGCGGCAGGTTCTCGAGGTGTCCAGTCGAGAGATCATCGACGATCGCGACTTCGTGGCCGTCTGCCAGGAACCGCTCGGCGACATGTGAACCGATAAACCCCGCGCCACCAGTAACCAATATTCTCATGTCAGTCTGTCCAATCTCCTGCATACGATAGTTTAATGGGCGCCAACACCGCGAAACACAGCAGGTACCGTGCGGGCCAGAATCTCCAGGTCTTGCCAGATCGAGTAGCTGCGGATGTAGTACATGTCGAGCCGCACACGGTCTTCATAGGTCAGCGTGCTGCGGCCACTCACTTGCCAGAGCCCGGTTAGTCCAGGCTTGACGGTCACCAGGTTCTCGCGCCAATGGCCGAAGTGGGTGAGCTCTCGCTCGGTGATCATGCGTGGCCCGACCAGGCTCATCTGCCCGCGCAGCACGTTGATCAATTGCGGGATCTCGTCCAGGCTCCAGCGCCGCAACCAGCGACCAACTGGCGTGATTCGAGGGTCGTTGTTGAGCTTGCCGGTGCGTGCCCACTCTTCGGCGAGCGCCGGATGTTGCTCGAGGATCTCGTCCGCATTCACAAACATCGTCCGGAACTTCAACGCGTCGAAGTGCCTGCCTCGCTCGCCGATGACCCGCCTGCGGTGGAAGATCGGGCCGGGCGACGTGATCCGGACCAGGAGAGCGATTGCGAGCAGGACTGGAGACAGCAGAACCAGGGCACTTGCGGCTATCAGGTAGTCGAGGCTGCGCTTCAGCGCGAAATCAACACCGGTGATGCGTACTTTGTTGAGCGTCACGAGCGGCAGGCCATGCACCTCACGCGCGCGCACCCCTGTCGTCTGAATCTCGTACATCCCCGGGACGATCCCGAACTCTGTCGGCAGATACGCGAGCTCGCGAACGATGCGCGAGAGTGCCTGCTGCGGCACCGAGGCCGAGCTGACGATCACTTCGTCGACCTGATAGGCACGTACGAGATGCGTCAGGAACGACGATTCATGCTGATATTGCTCATCGATAAGGTCGCGAGGCTGGATGACCGCGACGACGTGCAGACCACTATCGGGAATCTCTTCTAGCCGTGAGATCAGCCACTCGCTGTCGTCGGGAGAGGCAACCAGCGCCACCCTGCAACTGGTCAACCCCCGCCGCCGGAGGGCATAGACGACGCGGCGTGCCACAAAGCGTTCGACGGCCACCGATGCGATCAACAAGAGCCACGAGATGACAATCCAGCCGCGTGAGATCACCAGATCGCCGTCGAGAAAGAAGCTGAGCAGGACGACGAGCAACATCGCCAGGGTGCTGGCCGAGACGATGCGTGCGTACTCCTGTACCCCATCAAAGATCTGACGCAGGGCATAGAGCCGGTAGCTGGCAAAGATCAGCAAGACGACCGGCACGAGCAGGAAGACGAGCGTGGAATAGAAGCGAAGCGGGTCGCTGGAGTGGGCATAGAAGATGCTCCACTCTGACTTGAAGCGCACCAGATAGGCGGTGGCAAACGCGAAGCAAATGGCAATGCTATCGAGCGCAATCAGACCAGCTATCACGAGCGTCCGCCGGCGCATGGTCGTGCGGGACTTGAACACGTCGCTGCTGAATACGGGTTGTGCGTCTGCTAGTTGACTATGGTTGTCGATTCCCAGGGCCATGCTCAAGCCACCTTTGCCGTTGCGCGAGCGGGTACGTAGAGATCTTCAAATTGCTGAGCTACGGCGTCCCATGAGTGGTGGCGCCGGACGTAGCCCTGGCCCTGCTTGCCGGTTGCCAGGGCCAGCGCGTCGGAGGCCAGGAACTCCAGGATCATGGCCGCGAATGACTCCGGGTGATTTGCCACCCGGACCCCGCTGGCCTCGCCATCGAGCAGTCCTTCAGTAGCGATTGAGGTTGCAACGGCCGGAACGCCACAGGCCATTGCCTCGAGCACCTTGTTCTGAATCCCGACGCTATAGGTCATCGGCGCAACGGCGACACGGGTTGTTTCGATGAGCTCCAGCATGTCTGGCGGATTGACGATCACTTGGACGCCGGGCATATCGGTCCGCAGCATCCAGGTTGGGGGATCAGCGCCAGCTACGATGAACTGAGCATCGGGCCTGACCGCTCGCACCCGGCCCCAGACGTTTTCCAGGAACCATCTGACTGCTGCCTGATTAGCGTGGTACGAGAGCTTGCCGCTGAAGATCACGCGCGGGTCTGGGGACGCCTGCGTTCGGGATGGTCGCACCGGTACGCCGTTAGGGATGATCCGCAGGTGCTGCAAGTCGGCACCGCTGGCCATTTGCAGACGGTCACGCTCGGCCACCACGGTGATGGCCCGGCTCATAATCAGTAGCTGCGACTCTGCTCGTCTGGTGCGCGGCTCCTCGAAGCGAGCCACTTGCCGCACCAGCCTGCTTGGTCCGTGCAAGGCTGTCAGTCTGGCCAGTTCTGCGAGACAATCGACCGCGTCATAGACCACATGACCGTCAAGCCCGTGAAACAGATCGATCGCGGATGCTCCACGAAAGTGCTCAACATGGATAGCGTCGTACGGCTTGCCCGACTGCTGCGCTTCGGCAATCAACTGGCGTGCTGCTCGGGCATAGGGCTGCGAGGTTGAGATCATTTGCTGGAGCGGCCGTCGTGGATCTCCCATGAATCCACGAAGTCGGGCGGGGAAGCCGTGGTCAATGACATGGACATCGCAACTGGCGGTCGATCTCTCCAGCAGCGCTTCTCGATCCTGCTCGTTCCAGGCGAGTCCCAGCAAGGTGAGCTCGTGCCGCTGGCTGAGGTGGTCCAGGAGCATGTGTGACCGCACCCGCGTCACGGTTGGCCCGTATGGCGTCGCAAACAAGATGCGCACGGCGACTCCTCCCCAGCTGTGCAGCGCGATCTGACCGTCTAGCTGAAGCCTAGAAGGCAGAGGCTGCGTTCAAGCGGTGGTGAGATGCTCAGTTGCTGACAATCGCGTCAACAAGTCCGGGAGATAGGGATTCTGACAATATCGTTACCCCGTCGTGACGGCTGGGGGCACCAGCATCCATTGCAGGCGGATAGGCTCGAAGCAGAGGATCACGCCTGCCTGTTGGAATGACTGGAATTGCGCGGTTGCGGTCAATAGTGCAGCAACAACCTAGCGACGATGCTGGCTCCAGCAGATTGCCACGTCGCGATCTGGCCCAGGTCATCCTTCGCAACACACTGGCAGCTTCGGCCGGCGGCGCGCTGATGAAGCTACAGAATTTCCTCTTCATGGTCTACGTGGTGCGACTGCTCGGCGAGGTCGGGCTTGGACGCTATGCAACAGTGGTGGCCTTCGTCGGCTTGTTCAGCGTCTTCTTCGAGCTTGGGCTGGCGCAGTATGTCGAGCGAGACATCGCGCGCGACGCAGGTAGTGCCGCGACACTTTTCTGGAATCTCTTGTTGCTGCGCCTGGGTCTAGCGGTCGTGGGAATCTTCGGGATCACGGGCCTGGCCATCGTATTCGGCTTCGATCGCGGGCTGGTTTTTGGTGTCTTCCTCTTTACACTGACATTTCTATTCGCCGCAGTACTGGTGCCGCTGACTACCCTGCTGACAGCAAATGAGCGCTTTGACCTCTCGGTCGCATTGCAGCTTCTGAATCAGATACTGACCGTCGTTGCTGGTCTGGTGTTGCTGTGGTTTGGACTTGGCTACTATGCCCTGCTGCTGACGGGGTTTGTGACGATGCCGGCTCAGATCTTGCTCACGATCTGGACGGTGCGACGCCATCATCTTGGACCACCACCGTGGAATATTCATCCGGGAGACTGGCGGCGGTTCATCGTAGCTAGTCTGCCCTTTGGTCTCACCTCTCTGGCGCTCACCTTCAACTTCAATGTGGACACGGTCATCATCGGGTTGTTTCACAGCGACGGGCAAGTCGGCTTTTACAACGCTGCGTACCGGCTGATCTTCAATGGGATCGGCGTGGTCGGCGGATTTCTGACGGTCATGACGCCGTCGCTAGCTCGCGAGTTCGTCCATGATTCCGAACGAGTCCGCCGCTGGGTGACGATCAGTCTGCACTGGATGTTGCTCTTCAGCCTGCCTGCCGCGACAGGGTTGGCGATGCTTGCGCCACGCGTTATCGGGCTGCTCTATGGCCCAGGGTTCGCTGCCTCCGCGCCGGTGCTTGCAATCCTGGCCTGGGACATTCCGCTGCTCCTGCTCAACGCCTTCTTCGGCAATGTCACGGCCGCAGTCGGGCTGGAGCGGCCAGCCGCGCGCATCTATCTCGGCAGCGCCGTTGTCAATCTGGTGCTCAATCTTGCACTCATTCCGACCTTTGGCATCCTGGCTGCGGCCTGGGTCACCATCGCTACGGACAGCATCAGTGCGCTGATCTTCATCGTCCTGCTACGCCGCCAGATGGCGATTCATGGTGTGCTGGCGAAGGTCCCGAGAATCGGCATTGCAACCGGGCTGATGGTGGCGTTCATCCTGGTTGCCGATGGTCTGCCACTGGCGATGATCATCGTCGCGGGTGCAACGGTGTTTCTGGTGAGTAGCGGGGTGTTGCGGCTCTATGACCCTGGCATCTGCCTGAGGTTGATCCGGCAGGCGACTCGTGCCGTAAGCCAGTGAGCGTCAATCAGCGACCTGCTGCACTCGTGAACACAGACGCTCGATCGCCTCCAGCTCGGCGCGCATCTCCACATCGACGGTGTGCGGTGGTCGCACGCCGGCACGCAGTTGCGTAAGAAATGCCCGATCGGTAGCGAGTCGTCTGAGTGCCGCCGCCAATGAGGTCGCCGAGCCAGGATCGAAGAGCAGACCATCGATGCCGTCGCGCACCATCTCGGCCATGCCTCCGTGATTAGCAGTGATGACCGGCACGCCAGCTCGCTGCGCCTCCAAGATGACGTTCGGGCTGTTTTCGTACCAGCGCGACGGAGCGACCAGTACATCGGCCCGCGCCAGTTCGTCCAGAATGCGGTCAGGCCCGATTGGCGCGTGAATCTGAATGCGGCCGTGGTCGAGATACTGGCGAGCCTCTTTGGATACCGGCAGCGGGCCAGCAGACTGTGGCCCGAAGACTCGCAGTTCGACATCGTGACCGTCAGCAATCAGCTGTGCGGTGGCCTCGATCAAGAGATCGACACCTTTGTGGAAGGTGACTTGCCCGAGGTAGATGATGCGGAGCGCTGGGCTTTCCGCCTCCTGTGGTTGCCAGGCATGCCGTGGGGGAATGCCATCCAGACCCTGTCGAATACGCAGGATACGATCCGCTGGGACGCCAAGCTTGCGCATCTGACCTTCCAGATATGCCGAGTTGCAGATGACGAGGCCGACACTGGCAAGCGCTCTATCGACGGCCTCTGCCCTCGCCTCGAAAGCCTTGACTGTCGACGACATGGGCGGCGTCGAACCGAGCCAGGCCGCAGTACGCCACAGCAGATGGTTTGCCGCGGGTCCCAGCAGTTGGGTCGAGCGCCGCTCGGTCAAGCGGCAAGCTGCGCAGTCGGCCGGGGTGCGTGGCCCGGGGCAGCAGACTCCACTTGGCCGAAGCAAAGTGAACCGCTGGCACATATGCCAGTAATCGACCGCTAGCAGCACCGATGGTATGTCCAACTCAGCTGCCTTCAAGAGCGGGATGACGCCCCAGAGATAACCACTGACTTGATAGATCAGGTCAGGCTCGAAATCGCGAACGTAGCGACCGGCAATTGGGTCGAGCTGTGGGTGGTGAAAGGTCTCAGAGATGGGGTGGCTCGCGTCTGGTGCTGAGAAACGCACCCGATGGACAGTGACGCCGTTGATGAGATCCAGCGGATCACTCGTTTCAACCAGCGAGTCACCGCCTGCCAGGTAGGCATCAGCAGCGACGACAGCAACGCGATGGCCACGAGATGCGAACCAGTGGGCAGTGCGTGCGGTTTGCTGCTCCGCTCCGCCGCTTTGGTTCGGTGGGTAGCCATTCGCAAAGATCAGGATGCGCATTGCCGTACCTCCGCTGAATCCTCTGGGAACACGTTCGTTCCTCAATGTTCCCAGCGCTTGGTGTGCTCTGGAGGGAACACGGCGACGAGAGAGATGAACAAATTGTCATATGGCAAAGGGTGATTCCGTAGTACGCTCATTCCTGTTGCGTTCGTCACTCGGTAGTTCGTCACGAGGACTTGGATCTAGAGAGGAAGAAGATAGACCAACCTGGAACTTGACCGTCTTCAAGGGCGTGCCAGGGTATTCCTCGTGTACAAGGGATGACCGTCAGCCGGTTACGGTGTGTCACCGGTGAGCTGTGGACGTGGGAGCCAAGCTCGTGGCGGTCGAGAGCCGGGAACGCAATGAAAGCAATATCGAAGTCAACCTGTATGCACGCCGTCGAGGACACTCAATCTCGATCCTGAGTGCCGGATGCACAAGCTGGACGTAGAAGCGCGTAGAGCAATCAGCTCCGCCACCGTCCAGGCATCTGGATACGCACCGCGCATCCCTATCTGTAGAAATCCACCATGGTATTCGAGGGAGCGCGAAACACCAATGGGTGGTGAAGGAGTACAGAGACTCTTATGATTCATCGTTTTCGCAAGGGCGCAGCACGAGTAGTAATGCTAGTGATCGCTACCGTTCTACTCGTGGGAGTCGGAGCGCCCCAGTCCTCCGTAATCGCACAAGCGAATCGAAATGCAGTCCAAGTTACTGGTGTCAATCTTGAGCAGAGTGGTCAGGACGGATGGCTCAAGGCCACCGTCACCGTGTCAGAAAGCGCTCCTCGCGCACAAGTTCACGCCACAGTGACGCTCCCGGATGGCAAGAAAAACTCGGTCAGTGAGACTGGCTGGTTCGCGAACCAGGTGATCTTTGGCATTCAGACCGTTGGCGATGGTGTCTACACTGTGCACGTCGACGATATCCAGATCCCTGGCTTCAGCTTCGACTCGGCAGGTAGCGCTGTGCTTGAGGCGAGCCTGACCATCGGCGAAGAGGAACCAGACCCAGGGCACGAACCTGAACCCGGGCCTGGCGACGAGCCGAACGGCTGGCACCCACCAACGACCCACGAGCACGGTGACGCTCCTCCGCAGTGGGCGACTGACTGGTCGATGGAGAACTTCGGCCACGGCGTGATCTTTGGCGGTGACGAGCAAACGCCGCATGAGTTCATGCACAAGCCGGCCGCGTTCAAGGGCTTTGCGACGAGCATGGACGGCGCGGACCTCTACTTCCGTGTCCACGCTCAATCGAACCCGCATGGCCGCTCGTCTCAGTTCCACTCGTATGAGATCTACGCTCGGGATACCGCTGGCAATGTCTCATTCTGGCAAGGCTGGGTGGACTGCGGGAATCCTGATACCGCGCGATTCCCTCGTTCGCAGGGCGATCCCGGCACCCGACCAGGGATGCTCGTGGTTGACCAGGCCGCCTGGGACGCTGGCATCCGGTTCGAGCAGTGGTACTGCATCGGTCCTTCCTGGAGCTGGGACCTCGGCTGGACGATCGGTGAAACCTCAACGATCTACCAGGCTGGTGAGCAGAACACGAACGTTGATGATCAGTCAACCTGGAAGACGACCGGTTCGTTTGGGCTGAACCGCCGTATCGAGGCGGCCTGGTATGGCCCGAACAGCCAGTATGTGCCGAATCGCGGTAACCCACCGAAGAACGTCTGGTTCTGCGCAACGCCGATGGGTGAGATCACCAACCGGAACGCCGGTGGACCAGATGGCTGTGCAGCTGGCTCGATCCCGCAGTACATTGCTTCGACGATGAATGCGGTCGAGTTCCCTGACAACGCCGTGCAAAAGCAGTTCCCAGGTACTTCAAATCTGGAACTGCCCAACTAAGCGATCAATATCAGCCACATGATGAGAGGGAGCGGGTCGCCCGCTCCCTCTTGTTGTTCCGGTCGTCTTCAGGTCGGTGTGACGGCGTTAGTCCAGTGGACATCCAAGTTCATTGGCCGTCTCCAGGGCGTCGGCATTGCCGGCCTGGACGAACGCGATGACCTGGTCCACGGTGTATGGGTAGTCGACACCGCTACTGGCAGCTGAGAGCAGTGCGGCCGTGCCATGCCGGCCGAGGCGGGCATTACCGCCACCGCCCTGTGTCAGCGCATCGAGGAGGGTCAGATCTGGGCTGAAGAGATCGACACCAAAGATCGTGTCGAAATCATCCGACTGGCTATAGGCGGCTGGCCAGGAGTCGAAGTGATGATCTTGTTTCCAGTAGCCCGGCGTGCAACCTTCTTCACCGGTTGGTGGTGGTGGCGGCGGTGGCGGAGGCGGCGGGTTGAGACAGAAGACATCCCAATCGTGCTCTGGGCCGATCGCCCCGAGCAGGAACGCTCCGCTTGCGTCATAGACCTCGATCTGGAGATCGACATGGATCTCGGCTGTCCCGCCTGACTGAACTGGCCACTCGGACACCGGCGGATAGACAACCTCGAGATTCAAATCTCCCGCCTGATTCACCGGGTAGGTCTGGAACGTCTGACGGACGCCGCCATCGAGAACGAAGTCGACGACCACCTGACCGCGTAACACGCGCGATCCGACATTGGTGATCGAGATCGTGTCGCTCGTCTCCTCATTCACGCAACTTGCGTAGGTCTCCGGCGTCACGACGACGATGTCAGCGATATCTGGGTCGGTCTCGTGGTTGGCCTGCACACCTGCCACTCCGAGTGCATACCCGAGCACCAGCAATACCGCGATAAGGGTCCGAATTCTTCGCATGGTCCACTCCCCGTCAGTTTGGAGGGATTGATCCCCTCCGCCAGATACTTCTTCACCAAAGATAGGGAGCGAAGTAGAAAGCCCGGTGGTGCAAAGGATGTCAATCTTCTGACAACTTTCTCAGGTTGCAGGGTGTCAGACGTTGCCAGCTCGTAGGCGTGAGGTGCCATGCTCAATGCAGTGTCCAACGTGTCAGTGGGAAGCGGCGCTCGATGGAAGATGATCCGCGGCTGGCGATCCTCGTGCTCAACTGGAACCGGCGAGATGACACCTTGGCGTGTCTCGATTCGCTCGCGGCAAGCGACTACCCCCATGCCGACGTGATCGTGATTGACAATGCCTCGACTGACGACTCAGTTGCGGCCATCCGTCAGCGCTTTCCTGCGATACGCGTGGTGGAGAACGATCAAAATCTGGGGTACGCCGGCGGCAACAACGTGGGGATCCAGCTTGCAATGGACGAGCGATTCGACGCGGTCATGATCCTGAACAACGACACCACGGTCGCTCCGGATGCGGTCGCTCGCATGGTGAGGGTTCTGAGGAGCGATCCGCGGATTGGCATTGTCAGCCCGGTGATCTATTACCGCGACGAGCCAGAGCTCATTTGGTCTGCTGGCGGCGAGATCGACTGGCGGCGCGGCGAAGCTCCCTCGACGTTCACGGATAGCCGAGTTACAGCCTTGCCGAATGCTGTCTACGACATCGAGCATGTGAGCGGCTGTTGCATGCTCGTTCGAACTGACGCCATCCGCAGTGCAGGCATGATCGACAAGCGGTTCTTCATGTATTACGAGGAGACGGAGTGGTGTGTTCGGATCGCGCGAGCGGGCTATCGCATCGTGGTCGAACCGGATGCTTCGATCTGGCACGCCATCCAACCCGATGAACAACTCGGCTCCACCACAGTCGCCTACTACATGACCCGCAACCGGCTGTTGCTGCTGCTCGCAACGAACGCCCCGGTTAGTGCCTGGGCGCATACGTTGTTCGAGCAGATCCGCACTGTCGCGGCGCTGTGGATAAGGCCCGCAAGTCCGGAGCGTGCCAAGGGACGGGTGCCGATGGTGCGAGCGTTACGGGACTTTGCTCTGGGCCGCTTTGGGCCGGCCCCAGTCAGGAGGTGAGTCAAGATGCTTGGTGGTCAGCTGCGTGTCGCAATCGACGCCCGCTACCTCTCTCATAATTTGGTGGGTGGTATTCACACGTATTTGATGAACCTGTCTCGCCAGCTTCTCAGCGACTCCAGCAGCCAGGAGGTGGTCTTTTGGGTCGATGACAAGGCGAAATTTGATTTGCAAGGCGAGTGCCCAGCGACGGCGGTGCGGACGGTGCCCTGGCGCACGCAACTGAGCAGCGCACGTAACGACCGGCGTCTCGGCTTGCTGATGCGGCGCGATGGTGCTGATGTACTCCACTTTCCGGCCAATTACGGGGTTGCGCCACCGGGTGCGCCGACGGTTGTCACCCTTCACGACGCCATCAATGTGATGCCCTTGCAAGAGATCATACGCGGCCACGCACATGACCCCCGGACTGTTGCCATGATGACCTATCTGCACCTGATGACGCGCCGGGCTATCGCTCGCCAGCCATTGGTCATCACCGTGAGTGAGCATGCTAAAGAGCAGATCCTGCGCTATGTCGATCTCGATCCGGATCGCGTCAACGTGATTTATTCGGCGCCGGACAGTGATTTTCGCGTGCTCGATGCCGATGAGGTTGCAGATACCCGAAGACGGCTAGGTTTGCGCCAGCACGTACTGCTGGCCGATGCGATCAAGAATCCGGATGCGACGCTCGCTGCATTTCGGTTGTTGCCACGCGCGCTGCGCGATGACACGAGCCTGATCTTCTTCGCCAGACGTCAACCATCCGCCGCAGTTCTGCAGGCAGCGGAGACCGGCGAGTGCCGGCTCTTGATGCGTCCCCAGCGAGACACGCTGGTACGGCTTTACAACCTGGCGAACCTCTTCATCTTCCCCTCTCCATACGAGGGATTCGGTCTGCCGGTCATCGAATCGATGGCCTGCGGAACTCCGGTGATTGCGTCTGATTGCGGATCCTTGCCGGAGGTTATCGGGCCAGGTGGGGTCAGCGTGCCACTGGATGATCACCTGGCCTACGCGCAAGCAATCGTGAACCTTCTGGATGACCGCGTCCTGATGACACGCTATCGCAAGCGAGCGCTTCAGCATGCCGCAGGTTTTAGCTGGGAGCGTGCCGCGCACGAGACCAGCGCCGTTTACCGCGAGGCGATGGGGCTGGCACGCATCCAGCCGCGACAGCAATTCGTCGAGGCGAGTGTTTCGTCATCGTCGTGAGCTGTGGACCGATATGACCGTATTGTCAGCCCAAATTGAGTTGATCACGCAAGGACTGAGCGGCAGGCACCCGTAGAGTGATGGTGTTGATCCGAATCTAGCGGATGGAACAGCAATGTGACAGCTCTACGAGTTCAGAGCACAAGCAAGACGCGCATCGCTCGCATCCATGAGACTGCCGAAGTTGCGGCATCGGCCAAGATCGGGCACGGTGTTCAGATTTGGCATCAGGCGCAAGTACGCGAGGATACGCAGATTGGCGATAACTGCATCATCGGCAAGGGCGCGTATATCGACTCTGGTGTCGAGCTCGGCGCCAATTGCAAGATCCAGAATTATGCGCTGGTCTACTCGGGCGCTCGTCTGGGGATGGGCGTCTTCATCGGACCGGCTGCGATTCTGACCAATGACCGCTACCCCAGGGCTATCAACCCATTCGGCGAGCTTAAGGACGCGCTCGATTGGGAGTGCGGCGAGATCGTCATCGAGGATGGAGCATCAATCGGGGCCGGAGCGGTGCTGGTGACCGGCATCCGCATTGGAAGCTTTGCGACGATCGGTGCAGGTTCGGTGGTGACGCACGACGTGCTGCCACACGCGCTGATGATCGGTACGCCAGCGTTTCAGTGCGGTTGGGTTTGCCGCTGTGGCAGGCCGATGTCCGCCGAATTGCTCTGCCCTTCATGCGGAGATTCACTGGAGAGGATCGGCGTCGCGTGATACCCATGGCGCAGCCCTTAATTGGCGATGAGGAGATTGCAGCGGTCATAGACGTGTTGCGCTCCGGTCAGATTGCTCAAGGAGCGGTCGTTGAGGAGTTCGAGCGTCAGTTTGCCGAGATTTGTGGCGTCCCGTATGCGATTGCCACGACATCGGGCACGACAGCGCTACACGTAGCGTTGCTGGCGCATGGCATCGGGCCGGGCGATGAGGTGATCACACCGAGCTTCTCGTTCATCGCCAGCGCAAACACTGTCTTGTATACCGGCGCGCGACCTGTCTTTGCCGACCTTGACCCCGCAACACTGACCATCGACCCTGACGACGTTGAGCGCAAGATCACCTCCCGGACGCGGGCGATCATGCCGGTCCACCTCTACGGTAATCCTGCCGCACTGGATCAGCTCATCTCAATCGCGGAGCGGCACGGGTTGGTGTTGATCGAAGACGCCTGTCAGGCTCACGGCGCGACCTATCAAGGACGGCCAGTTGGGTCGTTCGGCACCGGTTGCTTCTCGTTCTACCCGACAAAGAACGTCACCTCTGGCGAAGGCGGCATGATTACGACGAGCGACCCGGAGATCGACCGGCTGTCGCGGCTCATTCGCGCTCACGGCATGCCGCAGCGCTACGTCCATGAGATGCTGGGGTTCAACTTCCGGCTCAGCAACCTGCATGCTGCAATCGGCATCGGTCAGCTCGACCACATCGAAGAGTGGACAGCTCGCCGCCGCCACAACGCTGCCCGGCTAGCCAGCCTTCTACAAGGCTCTGGTGTCGAGCTGCAAGTGGTTACGCCGGGCGCCATGCACGTCTACCACCAGTTCACGATTCGCATTCCTAATGGTCGCGATCAGGTGGCCAGCTACCTGCGCGAGCACGGCGTCGGCTGTGAGGTCTATTACCCGATCCCGATCCATCAGCAGAAGGTGTATCAAGATCTGGGCTACACCGACGAGCTTCCAGTCACTGAGCGCATGGCGCGCGAAGTGCTCTCGCTGCCGGTGCATCCTTCGATCACCGACGATGAACTGGCGGTTGTGGCTGAGACGCTGGTCGAGGCCCTGGCGCAGGTCCAGCTGCCCATTGCCGCTGATTGATCGAGCAAACAATTTGAAGGTTTCGGCGGCTCTCGCTTCCGGGAGCCGCCGTTCATTATGTCGTTACGGCAACAGTGTAGGAATCGTCGGCTACGGGCGCTGGTTGGGAGCTGCTCACTGCAGCGGCAAGCTCGCGCCCGAGACGGGTGACGGAGTCGGCATTGTTCAGGCGCGGGTAGAAGTGCTTGGTCGAGCCGAGCCAGACTCCGCCAAGTGGTGTTTTGGTCGGAGGGACTGTTCCAAGCGAACCAAGTGGATGTAGCGGCTCGACGAACGGCGCACGGAAGACGGGCGCGGCAATGATGTCGTCATCGCGCAGATCCGGGTAGATCTGACGCAGCGAAGCCAGGAACCAATCCCGAATGTGGTCGTCGGGGTACTGAAAGACATTGGATGTGTGATCCGCGTATTTCGGGAGATAGACCAGATGCCGGTTCCCAACCAGCGCTGGGTCGATCAGGTTAGTCGATTCAATAACCGCAGTGAATGGCAGGTCGTCGTCGGCCAGGTAGAGCGTGTAGTTCTCACTCAGCGGCCGGCGCAGCATCAGCAGGACACAAACGACCCCGAGATAGTTCTGCATGTCCTCGACAGCGGTGACATAGCTGTCCAGTAGTGTCTGGTCGGGCGCCATCCCGTAATTCTGATGCTCATCCAGCAACCTGGCAGAGATCGGAAGCGGGACGGTCAGCACCAGCGAGTCGCAATCAATGAAGTCCCGATCGGTGGCGATCGTGCTTACCTGCCCATCCTGGGTGTAGATCCGCTGGGCTGGTGCATTCACCCGCACCGTTCCACCCAGCTCCTCAATACGCTCAGCTAACCGGCGGCAGAGCGTTTGATATCCGCCGACCAGATGTCCGGCCATCTCGCGTTGCCCACCAGTCGAGCGCGTGTCAGCCATGCGCACCGTGCGCGACCAGATATAGGTGGCGGGGGTGGCACGGAAATTGCCATCAAACTTGGCGGAGAGCAGTGGCCGCCAAAGTTGTTCGAACACGCGATCGCCGCTCAGCTTGCGCAGCCAGGTCTCAACGTCAACCTGCTCCAGGTCGTGCCAGTCCTTGACACGCTTGCAAGCCAGGAGAGAGCGGACCAGGCGCAGCCGGTCGAGCAGGCTTATCGGTGGAAATCGCAGGAGATCGAGCGGCTTGGAGATTGGATAGGTCCGGCCGTTGGTATAGAAGCCTGCCTGGACGGGGACCATGCGTAGCTCATCGCTCAGCCCGACCTCATCGATGAGTGACATGAGCGAGTCGTCGGAGTTCAGGATGCAATGGTAGAAGCGGTCGACGCGCACGCCTGCAACCTCGACGTCGTTTGCGAGGCCGCCGAGCTGCGGTCCCGCCTCGAGCACAGTGACGCGATGCCCTGCGCGTGCCAGGAAATAGCCAGTGCTGAGCCCGAGCAAGCCTCCGCCGATAATGACTGTCCGGGGCTTCATTGTGTCTGCCTCCATCAACTTTGTGAGATCACTACGACCCCGACGATGATCGTCAAGACACCGACAATGCGGAGCAGGCTGATCTCCTCGCCCAGGAAGTACCAAGAGGAGAGCACGATCAAGATGTAGCTCATGCTCGTCATCGGGTAGGCAAATGAAAGCTCGACTCGCGAGAGAACCATGAGCCAGAAGAACGTGCCCGCGACATAGATGGCAAGGCCGCCGATCACCCACGGCGACAACACGAGCTTGAGCACCGTGTCGAACAGTGTCGACGTGGAAATGGTTTGCGCACCCAGGCGGGTCATGCCCTGCTTGAGCACGAGTTGACCGAAGACGCCCGCACAGATGCTGAGTGCAATAAACAGCGAAGTTGCCACTGGTGTTTCTCCCATTACTCTTCGAATCCGTTGTGTGTCGGGCAGGCCGCTCTCTACGCGGTCGCTGGTGATCGCCACGTTCGCTCCTTTGCTCTATCCCGGTCGACTTGACTATGCGGCGCTAGATACTCAACGATGCGCTGCGCCGCTCCTGCGCGCTCGGTTCCGATCGGCTGGCGCATGATTGCGCACTGCACCGGGTCCGCCAGCGTCGACTGCACGAGATTGACGATCGTCGATCGCTGCGTCCCGGCCAGCCGGTGATGACCGGCCTCGACAAATTCCATCCATTCGGTCTCTCGCCGCAGAATGAACGTCGGGACACCGAGCACTGCCGCCTCCTCCTGCAACCCGCCGGAGTCGGTGAGCAAGGCCAGGCAGTTGCCGAGCAGCGAGATCATCGTGCGGTAACCAACTGGCTCGATAAGTTGGACATTATTTGGCTGCGGCAGATGCTTCAGGACCGCAGCGGTACGAGGATGGACAGGGAAGACAACCGGCAACGTCTCGGCCAGCTCATCGAGCGCGCCGACCAGCTCCGCAAGTCGCTCCGGCTCGGTGTTCTCGGCCCGGTGGATCGTGGCAAGCAGATAGCGACCCGTGAGGTTTGACGGCGGCGAATCGGCTTGAATCAGTCGAGCCATGCGGAGGCAGGCATCGATACCCGTTGAACCCGTCAGATCGACGCGGGACCTATCGATGCCTTCGCTTGCCAGATGTGTCAACGATGTCTGGTCCGGCGCGAAGCAGATGGTTGCCAGGTGGTCGACCACTATCCGGTTAATCTCTTCCGGCATGGAGCGATTAAACGACCGGCAGCCGGCCTCGATGTGCGCGACGGGAATCCCAAGCTTGGCAGCCGTCAGCCCGCCCGCGAGCGTCGAGTTGGTATCGCCCTGCACAATCACCCAATCGGGCTGGATCGCCAGCAGAACCGGCTCCAGACGACGCATCATCTCGGCCAGCTGTGTGGCCTGGTTGCCCGATCCGACCGCCAGGTTGTGGTCTGGATCGCGCAGCTCGAGATCGCGAAAGAACTGCCGGTCCATATTGTCGTCATAGTGCTGGCCGGTGTGGATCAGTGTTTGATCGGTCACGTCATCCAGCAGTGGGATGAGCGGCGAGCACTTGATGATTTCAGGACGTGTGCCGACGATGGTCACGACGCGTGTTCGGAAATCACCCATGTGAAACCGTCTCCAGTCGCTCTGGCACGGCTTCCGTCAGCCAGAATCGCCCCGTGAGCCGGAGTCGGATGATCTCTCGCATGTAGCCGAGGTGGGCACGGGTGATGCGCAGCAATTTCGCCTTCGACTGGCCAACATTGCGCTGCGCGAGGGTCGCCGGAATCTCGACTACGCTGGCCCCACGGCGACGAGCTTCCACGAGTGTCTTGGCCACGTTCAGGAATCCAGGGTCGCCCGCCAGGGCCGCAGCCAGCATGGGTGCGCGATACGCGCGAACCAGCGCGGTGTAGGTGTGGATTGAAGGGTCGACAAGGATGCGATAGAGCGTCGACGCACCGCGACTGAAGACCAGCCGCAGCGCGCTGACTCCATCGACACTGCCGCGCGGGTGATATGGCGATGCCGTGGCAATGTCCGCGCCTTCGTCGATCGCGGCTAGCAACTGCCGGGTGATCTCAAATGGATAGGTGCCGTCGCCGTCGAGGGTCACGATGAGGTCACCGCTCGCCAGCTGCTGGCCGGTGATCAGCGCCGCTCCCAATCCTCTGTTTTCGGCGTGCTGCCCAAGCACGATCTGAAAATTGTGGATCTCTTGCTCAAACTCCTGCAGCATCGCCCAGGTCTGGTCGCGGCTACCGTCATCGACCAGGATGAGTTCGACACGTTGCTCGCCAGGCACAGCCAGCGAATCGAGCAGCGGGAAGAGCCTGACTGGGAAGCGCTCAAGTGCTTCTTCCTCGTTACAACAGGGAATGATGATCGAGATGAGACGCGACATGTCAACCCTCTATTTCGTGTGGTCGGTGGCAACCGAAGCTCGCTGGGATGCGACGAGGCCGCGTGTGATCAAGCTTTGGATGCAGTTGGCGTAGATCATCGATCGATGGCCATCGAACACGTTCGGCGAGACTGCTTCATTGCTCAGGATGCAATCGATGAAGTGCGTCATCTCGAGGCGTAGCGGCTCGGTGGATGGCATATCGATATATGAGGCGCTGCCAGCGATGCCGCGCGCAGTCCCACTCGCGGAGCGGATCTCGATGGACTTGCCCAGCAGGTCGGCAATAATACGTCCCTCGTCAGTATGCACTTCGATCATGCGCACCTTGCGGTTGGCGACTCTGGATGCGATCAGGTCGACGTGTGCGCCGGATGCCATCGTCATCTGCACCATGGCTTGATCGACAAGCGTGGAGACGACGGGAGTGCCAACGGCGTCGATGGCCTCGATATCGTCGCCGAGCAAATCAAGCAACAGATCGATGTCATGGATCATCAGGTCGTGGATGACATCGGTGTCCAGCGCGCGGTTGTCGAAGGGGCTCATGCGTCGCATGGTCATCGAGTTGATCGTGCGGTCTTTCAATAGCCTGCGCAGTTCGATGACGGTGGGGTTGAAGCGCTCGATGTGCCCGACCATGACCAGCGATGCTGGGTGAGATTTCGCATGGCTGACGATCTGATGAGACTCAGCCAGAGAGCCGGCCATGGGTTTCTCGATCAGCAGGTGCCGCTCGTAACTCAGGGCATGTAGGCAGAGGTCGGCGTGCGAGCTTGTTGGCGAGGCGATGCTCACGGCGTCGACCGAGCGAAACAGATCTTCGACGACGTGAAAGGCGACGCCTCCATACCTGCGTGCGACTTCGACGGCTCGATTTGCATCGAGGTCGAAGACGCCGACTAACCTGGAATTGGGGATCTCGGAGAAGACGCGGGCATGCCGCTCTCCCATGATGCCCACCCCAATGACTCCTACACGTACTTCACTCGGCTGAACCATCGCCTCCACGCCCTCTCAGTCACCGGCTTCAACGGTGCGTTTGTAGAGCGAATATGGACCTTCGCTCGTCACCAGCTCGTAGCGGCTAGCCAGCATGGTGTCGGGATAGGCTCCTACCCAGCGACCGAACGGGCCAACCGCCAAATACTCACCACGTGGTGTGATCTCGAGATCGTCAGTCCAGCCCTGGTGCAGCCAGGTTGCCCGGACGACGGTATCGAGACTGCCCGCAGGGGGATACTGAATCCGCGCATCGGTCAGGAAGCCAAGCTCCGGCTCCCAGCTGTCGATCACCACTGCCGGGGGAACGGTGCGCTCGATCACCTTGGCGAACGCTTGAGGCTCTCGCTCGTCGGCGCGTGTAATTGGGGAAATCTGACGCCAGCCAGCGACCAGCATTGCCAGCGCCAGAAGCAAGAGCGCCGTTGATACTGGCACCCACTGACGGGCTGGGTTCCTGGTCCGGCTCGCCCAAACCCATTCGACAAGCGAGCTGGCGAGGTAGCCAGCGAAGATCGTCGAGATTGCCAGCCCGGGGAAGGCGTAGCGTGGCCAGGCGATCGAGGCCGTGGCAAACCAGCCCAGCCAGGCGGATTGGAAGATCAACAGCGCCATGATCGCCCATCTGCGCTGCCCTTCACTCTTCCACCACGCCACCAGGCCAGCGATGGTTGATGGCGCAACGAGACAGAGGCTGCTCGGCCCGAGGAGAAGCTTCCAGGCGGCGGCCATGCGGCCCAAATCGAAGACGAGCAACGCTCCGCCGGATGACTGGCGTAGGAGGCGCATGTTCTCGATGAGGTTGCCAGAGCCAATAATTGACAAGAGTGTCAGAACCCAGGTCGCATAGATTGCGCACGACGCGACGAGGATCGTTGCATACCAGCGCCACGGCCGGTGACGGTCGGTCAGCTGATCCACAATACAGATTGCGATGATCGCCGCGGGTAGGACCAGGGTGTACTGCCCCTTGGTGATCATGGTCAGCCCCAAGGCTGTCCCGGCCAGTAACGTCTGCCCTGTGCCGCGCACACGGTAGGCGAGCACCCCACCAATAAGAAGGAAGAACAAGGCCGGCACTTCGCCCAGGAGCTGACGGCCCGTGGCAACCCAATCGAGCGAAGGCGTGACTAGCAGCGTGATGGCGCCGAGAACTGCCGCCAGCTGGCCGAAGAGCCGCCGGGTTATCAGATAGAGTGCAATGCTCGCTCCGAGCAAATAGACCACTGTGACCAGCCGTACTGCTCCGAGATCGGTGCCTTCCAGCGCGATGACTCCCGCGGCAGGCAGCAGCACGGTCGGCCCGACACCGATCACCGGCGCATAGTCGAGCGTTCCGTCCGCGGATTCCGAGGCATAAAGCCCGCGCTCGCTGATGCTCTCCGACACGGCAAGGTAGGACCCTTCGTCGAACCAGGTGCGCGGGTAGCGATCCAGATGCCAGACACCGAGCACGAGAACCAGCGCACCAAGCACGATGAGCGCCGCATGCGAACGAAGCGCGGTGCGAGCCTGGCTGGTGACGCCTGGGCCGATCTGGCCAATCGCCGTCGTGTTCGGTTGTGGGTTCTCAACTGACCAGGACTCCACGATGGAGCTCATCCAATCCCACGATGATCTGACCACGTGCAGTGAGGATGGGACTTCAACGTGACAGGTAGAGCGGGCATCGGGAGAGCCGCCCTGACAATCACGTCACTGAGCCGCTATCTGGCGGGCGAACCTGTCTGAACTGTCAGCGCCATTCAGGAAAGGGATAGGTTGGCCGTAGACATGCGGTAGCTAGATTGAGCATGTCGATATTTTGGGGTTGTCGCGGAACGAGCACGTGCAATGAGTCGACCTGCGCTCTTTCTGGATCGCGACGGAGTGCTCAATGAGAACCGTCAAGATCACGTCAAGTCGTGGTCAGAGTTTCGATTTCTTCCCGGTGTCCTCGATGCCCTTGCAACACTGAATTCGATCCAGGTGCCGATCGTCGCCATCACCAATCAAGCTGCGGTTCATCAGGGTCAGGTCCCGAGTTCCACCATTGACGAGATCCACCAGCGCATGTTGGCCGAAGTGCGCATGAGGTCTGGGCGGATTGATAGCGTCTACTACTGCCCACATCGTGCCGACGAGAACTGCAGTTGCAGGAAACCTCAACCTGGGCTCCTGAATGCAGCCGCCAGGGATCTCGATATCGATCTGCAGCGCTCAGTGCTGGTCGGAGACTGGACCACCGACATCGCAGCCGGTCATCAGGTCGGCTGCGGCACGATCCTCGTCCTCACCGGAAGAGGCGAAGATGCCCGCCGTCAGATCTTCTCCAACGGACATGTCCGGCCAGACGCGATCGCTGCTGATCTCCAGCGGGCGGTCCCGCTCATCATCAATCTGCTTCTGCAACGAATGTCGATACGCCGTACGACGAGTGCGGCATCACCAGGGACGGGAAGAACAAGATGAAGCAAGGCTGGAAGTTGCGGCTGAGCCGGCGGGCTCTGTTGAAGGCTGGATTTGGTGGTGGGTTGTTAGCGACATTACCGCCGAAGCTGACGGCTGCTGCGTCGTCCCCGGCACCAGCCAGACTCGAGGTCCGTTCGCGACTTGAGCTGTCGCAATCGACGCCGCAACTCCAGCAGACCGGTGCAACGGCATCGGTCCTGGTTCTTGTCGACAACGCATCAGGAAATCCGTTCGGAGCGTACTACGCCGAGATCCTGCGACTTGAGGGCATCTCGGACGTTGAAGTGCAGACTCTGTCAGGTCTGACAGCTGCCAAGCTTTCCGGACGTGCTGCTGTGATTTTGGCCGAGGCGGCGCCGGGTGCAGGTCAGGTATCGCTCCTCAGCAACTATGTCACCAATGGCGGTGGTCTCATCGCCATGCGCCCGGCCGCCAACCTCAATGCGATCCTCGGCGTCAATCGTCAGTCCGGCTCGCTGTCCGACGGGTATCTGCGCATCACTGACCAATCCACCGGCGCTGGGTTGTTTGACGGCACGATGCAATTCCACGGGACATCGAGCCGCTACAGTCTTGCGGGCGCGACGCAGGTTGCTGAGCTCTATAGCTCCCGCGACGCGAGTACCGGGCAACCGGCAGTGACGGTTGCTGATGTTGGTCAGGGCCGGGCGTCGATGTTCAGCTACGACCTGGCGCGCAGCATCGCACTGACCAGGCAGGGCAATCCCGCCAGCGCCGACGTCGACACCGACGGTGACGGCGCGGTGCGGTCTATTGACATCTATAAAGACTGGATCGACCTCGAGCGCTCGCATGTGCCTCAGGCCGACATGCAGGTTCGGTTGCTCACCCGGTTGATCGAGGCTGTTTCGCGGCGTCCGGTTCCCCGCCTATGGTATTTCCCCGGCACCGCCCCGAGCGTTTTGGTGCCCACCGGCGATGCGCACGCCAACCCGCAGTCGTACTACCAGCGCGTGGTGGACGAGCTTGGATCACGCGGGGTTGGACTTACGTTCTTCCTCGCGCCGACCGGGCCATCGCCGCAGATCCTCAATACCTGGAAGAACCAGGGCTTCGACTTTGCGCCGCATCCCTATGTCGACAGCGGCTACCAGTCGAGCTATCAGGCTGCATTTTCCAAGTTCGTCAATGACTACGGCTTTCAACCGCGCACGGCCCGTACCCATATGGTGCGCTGGACCGGCTGGTCGTCAGCGGCTTCGATCCAGGCCGCGGCCGGGGTCGAGATGAACTTCGATTCCTATCAGTGGGGTGTCTGGCTCAACAAACCCGGCGGCCCGGCTCGCGGCTACGTCAGCGGCAGTGGACTGCCGATGCGCTTCGTCTCGGAATCGGGACAGATCCTGCCGATCTATCAGCAGCATACGAGCCTGGTTGACGAAGAGCTCGCACCCGGCCCTGGGGTCTCCGGCATCTCATATGCAGATGCCGTCGCGATTGCGCACCAGACAATCGATGAAGCGGTGTCGTTCCATACCGCCATTGCAACCCAGTTCCATGTTGATTACTACGCCTGGGGTGATGTCAACCCGTGGGTGCTCGACACTACGGATTACGCGCTGGCCGCTGGCGCGACACCGCTTACTGCCGATCAGTGGCTGTCATTTGTCAAGGCCCGCGCCGCGACATCGATCACGAATATCAACTGGACCGCCAGCATCCTGAGCTTCGACGTCGTTGCCGGCGGATCCAGCCAGACGCTGCTTTTGCCGATCGAAGATAGCGGCGCAGCGCTGATCTCCCTCCAGCGAAACGGGGCCTCAGTGTCCTACAGCGTCTTGACGGTCAGTGGACGGCAATACGCGGCAGTGCCAGCGGCCAGCGGCGGATATC
>CAYNTE010000012.1:22211-33904 GCA_964399615.1 uncultured Thermomicrobiales bacterium | reverse complement strand
TGACGGGATGCTTACCGGCCGGCACATCGAAGATGCCATCAAGAAAATCGTGCAGGTTGATGACGTAGAAGTTGTGATCGTAGAGCCACTGCAAGATGTCATGGAATTGCTCCGGCGTGCGTGTGAACTGGTCTGGCGTCGGCAGAATGTGGTGAAACTGGAGGATTGGCACCCAGCCAAGTTCGTTGGGTTTGTATTGCTGGAGCTGTGCGTCGGTGAGGTGTGCAGGCAAGGTCGCAGTTGGAGTGGGGCCAGCGGGCACGGCCTGGGCAGTCATCGTCTCGGCAGGTGGTGCAGTCGGGGTGGCGGTTGCTTGCTGATCGCTGTCGCTACCGATGCCGCAGGCGGATAGCAGCAAGACTGCCACGATGATGACAATAGTTCGCCGCATTAATCTCGATCCTTCAACCCAAGTGCCATGACGAGCTCTCGCATATCGCGTACTTCGAGGTCTGGCAATTCTTCGCGCGGCCAGGCGATGGAGGCACGGTTCATCCAGACGGCCCGAATCCCGGCGGCCTGTGCACCGCCGATGTCTGCTTCGGGGTTATCGCCGACGTAGATGACGTCGCCGGCTGTCAGCCCGGCTTTTTCGAGGCCGATTTCGAAGATGCGTGGATCGGGCTTCCAGTAGCCGACACTCTCCGAGATGACGACGAAATCGAAGTGATGTTCGATCTCAAGCATGTCGATCTTGGGTTGCTGGATGTTGGTGGGTCCGTTGGTTATGAGGCCGATCGGTACGGACTCGGCGATAATGTTCAACCCCCAGACAGAATCGTCGTGGAGAAGCAGACCTCGAAAACGGTCCGACAGATAGCGCTCGATCACTTCATCGATAGCTGGTTGCGAGGCGACGTTGTAGCGCTCCAGAACCTCCGCGAAGTGATCGGTGCCGAAGAGGTCGATCGCGATGGCTTCGTCGACAGCGGCGCGACGCTGGGTGATGTCTGGAATGAAGGGTTGGAAGGCATAGTCGACGCGAACCTCACGCGACCGGTGATGATCGCAGAGGGTGTCGTCGAGATCGAATATGACGCACGCAGGTGACGGATCAAGACGGATATCTCGTCCACGGGGAATT
The DNA here is from genome assembly GCA_964399615.1 of uncultured Thermomicrobiales bacterium. Taxonomy (GTDB): domain Bacteria; phylum Chloroflexota; class Chloroflexia; order Thermomicrobiales; family CFX8; genus CAYNTE01. The sequence continues at coordinate 32,820 of CAYNTE010000012.1, read as the reverse complement.
GGTGTGAGTTGGTTCAAGCTGTCCCTTCCCGGATAGCGGCGCTTTTTGCACGCAGAGATGATACCTGCTTTGCGCAGAGATGTCTGAAACATGCGAAGATTTACCGAGTTGTACGATCTGCAAGTTGAGAATGGAGCTGTGTGATGTCCGACGGATTCGATCCTGAGGTCTATAGGGGTGAATTTCCGGTCACTGAGACGTGGACCTATCTGAATCACGCCGCGCTTGGGCCGTATCCAACGCGGACGGCAGACGCGATTGCCGCGTTTGCGCGGGCATGGAGCAATCCTGCGGAGTTCGATCAAGAGGGTAACGAGCGAGTCCTCAGCGAGACGAAGACGTGGCTAGCCGAGCTGGCAGGCGGCAGTGCGGACCACGTGGCATTCGTTGGATCGCTGGCTGAGGGCATGAACCTGCTTGGGAATGGGCTGGAGTGGAAGCCGGGCGACAATCTGATTATTCCAGGCCATGAGTTCCCATCGGTCGTCTACCCATTCCTCAACCTCGAACGTCTCGGTGTCGAGGTGCGCTTCGTGGGTCGCAATGATGAAGGCCGGACCGATATCGGGATGATCGAGCAACTGATCGATGACCGTACGCGCGTGGTTGCCATTTCGCACGTTGAGTGGCTCGATGGCTATCGCAACGATCTGGTGGCGTTGGGCGAACTGTGTGCGAGCCACGGGGTAGAGCTTTTCGTAGACGCCACGCAGTCGCTAGCCGCGCAGCACATCGACCTTGAGAAGACGAAGGTGACGGCCATTGCCGCCCACGGTTACAAGTGGTTGTTGGGTGGATTCGGTGCGGGAGTCGTGATCTTCAACAAGGGCGCGATGGAACGCATCTATCCGACCTACGTCGGCCGGGTGTCGATCGACATGGATATGAACGACACTAGCTGGCAGCTGAAATTGAAGAATACGGCGGAGAAGTATCAGACGGGTGGGCTGAATATGCAGTCGATCACCGGTCTGCACGCTTCGCTCTCGATGCTTCGCGATGTAACGGTCGAGAAATCGCAGGCATGGACACGCGAGATCGGCGATCACCTGGCGGATGGACTGACTGAGATGGGATATCGCGTTATTTCTGACCGTTCGGCTGAGCATGCGTCGCAGATTGTGACGTTTAGCCACCAGGACGACAGCCAGAATGACACGATCATCGACTTCTTGCTGGATCATCAAGTTTCGGTGGTCGGACGTGGTGGATGTATTCGAGTTTCGCCGTATTTCTACAACACCCACGAAGAGATCGATCGATTGTTGGAGCACCTGCCGCGAGCCTGACGCTCCAATTCGGAGATCGTGCCAGTCTGTCAGGTGCATGAGTCGGTAGAATCAGCACATGATGGGTTGGCAGGGTGCGCGCGATGCAAAATGATGCGCTTGGGATGCGGTGGATGCGGGCAGCAACGCTGACACCGTTGCTGCTTGTTCTGCTGCTGGTGGCGGCTTGTAGCGGACCGGAGACGGGCGACGATCACGACCCGACACCGACGCCCTTGCCGACGGCCACTGCGACCTCGACACCCGAACCAACCTCCACATCGGAGCCAACAGCAACGTCGGAGTCCACCGAAACGGCCACAGAGACGGCCGAAGGTACCTCCACGGCTGCCGGATCTACAGGGACACCGGCTGCGGGGGCAACAGCGACGGGTTCGGCAACAACGACAGACAACCAGCCACCGATCGAGGAGTCGCTGCCGACGGCAGAGAAGCTGCCAGTCGAGGGATATTCGGTGGTCAATCAGGGCACGCGTACGGCGATCGAGCTAGCGCAGGCGTATGCCGATCCGTCTGAGCACCTGACGCGACTCAATCAGTGGGGCTTCCAGTCGCACTACTTCAGAGAATTCACGTTGCAAGCTGATGTTCAAAACGAGGCTGCGCCGGGCTATGTCCTGACGACGGTCAATGTCTATGGCAGTCCGGACCAGGCTGCCGAGGCGCTGCAGTGGCTGCGGAATCAGAACCATGCGCTGGGGCACACGTTTGTTGACCCTGCGCCGGAACTTGGAGATGAAGCGACCGCGAGCACGGTGCAGACCGCAGATGGAGTTCCAACGGCAATTGAGTTTGTGCGTGTGGGTCCGCGACTCTACGCGGCATTCGCTCAGGGCGGCGATCCACTGCCATTCATTCAACAGCTCTCGGAGACGATGATTCAGGGGCTCTCCGGCGAGGGGGAGCAATAGACCAGCTTGAACCTGGTCGAACTAAGCGCGGCGATGGGGCCAGTGCGAAGGAGATATGGCGGCGATGCAATCTGACAATGTAATCGAAGTGGGTGGATTGAGGGCGGCCTATTCGCTTGCTCAACGAAAAGGAGCGGGCGACTGGTTCGCGATCGGGACGGTTACCGACCTAAATGCCTCGCGCCAGGAGCGAGGATTCTGGATGGTGACAGCCAGCGGAATCACTCGCGAATCGGCGCTGGAGTCGTTGGCACAAGAACTACAACGCCAGGCAATGGCTTCTATGCACTGAGGGCAGCCGTATCCCCGTCCGGTGCCGAATACCTGCTAGGATGGGGACATGACGCCGCTCGATTGAGCAATTGAACTATCAGGGTCGGGTACATGGCCGGTCCTCGTCACTGCTTGTACCCCCCGAAGTGGCAGGAAGGTCGTGCAATGGGCGCTACACTCGCCGAAAAGATTCTAGGCAACAAGCTGGGCCGATCGGTAACTCCGGGAGAGATCGTCATCTGTGATATTGACTTCTCAGTCGTCCAGGACGGCACCGGTCCGCTGACGTTCGACATGATCCAGGAGCTGACCGGCAGCAATACGGTTGCTCACCCAGAGCGGACGTTGCTGACGATCGATCACACCGGACCATCTCCGCGAGCCGACCTCTCCAATTTTCAAATTCGCATGCGTGAGTTCGCTGCCGAGACGGGCGCGATACTTGAGGATGTTGGCGAGGGTGTCAGCCACCCGATAATGATGGAGAAATATATCCGTCCGGGCGATATCGTCGTTGGTGCGGATTCGCATACGTCGACCGCATCGGCCCTTGGTGCGTTCACGACGGGCATGGGTTCGACCGATACCGCAGTGGCGATGGCGCTCGGGAAGATCTGGTTCAGGGTGCCGGAGACGCTGCGTTTCAATTTGACTGGTGAGTTGCAGGAGGGTGTCTTTGCCAAGGATGTCATCCTGAATATCATCGGCATGATCGGCGGCGACGGCGCGACGTACATGACGATGGAGTACACCGGCCCAGGCGTCGAGACGATCGGCATGGACGGTCGTGGGACGATCTCGTCGATGGCACAGGAGGCCGGGGCCAAGAACGGCATCTGGCCATCGGATGGCCGCACCAAGGAGTGGCTGGAGCACGTCAACCGAGCAGACGACTGGAAAGAGATCCAGCCTGACGCTGATGCCGAGTATCTGCGGACGTATGACATTGATCTTGCCGAGATCGAGCCGCTCGTTGCGGTGCCGCATCTTCCCGAAAATGTGCGTCCGGTTACGGAGGTCATCAAAGAGGGCATCGGCCGTGTCAATCAGGTCTTCATCGGCACGTGCACGAACGGCCGTCTAGAAGACATGCGGGAGGTGGCGAAGGTGCTGGAGGGTCGCAAGGTTGATCCGAACACCCGAACGCTGATCATCCCGGGCACACGAGCGGTCTATCAGGAATCGCTGAAGGCTGGCTACATCGAGACGTTCATGGAGGCTGGCGCGATCGTTGGGCCACCCGGCTGTGGTCCATGCCCAGGTATCCACTTTGGGATGTTGGGCGATGGCGAGGTCTGCGTTGCGGCACAGAACCGGAATTTCAAGGGACGCATGGGCAACCCGAAGTCGTTCCTCTATCTGACATCCCCAGCTGTGGCGGCCGCTACGGCGGTGCGTGGCACGCTGGCTGACCCGCGCGAAGTCCTGGCCTGATTGAACGTTGAAACGAGACTTGGAGGGCACCGTGTCTGAAGAGGCGAACACTGAAGGTATGACCGCGGAAGAACTGGCTGCAACCGCGCCAGAGACGAGCTCGGTATTGCGCGGCACGGTCTGGAAATTTGGCGATGATATCTCGACCGACCTCATCGCTCCGGGCCGCTACTATCACCTGCGCGCCAACATGCCGGAATTCGTGAAGCATGTCATGGAAGACGCCGATGCGAACTATGCACCAGCGGCGCTGAAGGGCGACAAGACCTACGTCGTTGTAGCCGGCTCGAACTTTGGGCTTGGCTCGTCACGAGAGCACGCTGCACGGCTGATCAAGATGGCTGGTTCTCCGGCGGTGCTGGCGAAGTCGTTCGCGCGCATCTTCTACCGCAATGCATTCAATATCGGGATGCCAGCACTTTCGCTCGATACCGACGTGTTCAACCAAGACGATGAGATCGAGATCGATTTGGGTGACGGCGTCGTGCGTAACTTGACGACCGGCGTCGAGGAGCGTTTCGCGGCGATCCCTGAGGTGATGCGGATGATCCTCAATGAGGGAGGTGTCGTGGAATACATCAAGAAACATGGCGATCTGGTCTTCAACGATTAACGTGGCGTGACGTTCGGCAGGTGTTGTCGATTTAGCTGCATGCGAAGCGACTATCAGGTAGAGGCGGGCACGGATCTCGCCTACGTATCTGCACGCGAGGAGCAGCGACTATGCCTGACCGAGAGCCGATCAAGACGACGAACCTCGATATATATGGTAGCGATGCCGTGCCGTGGAGCCTGGCACACGCCAAGCTGTCCAATGACTCGTCGGAGGATGGCGCAACGCACTTCGTTTTCCTCGGCACGGTTGGCCCGGACGGTAGCCCCTATGTTGCTGGGGTCGGGGCTGCCTGGCACGATGGCGACCTGTACTTCACCAGCAACCTCGATAGAAAGAAGGCGCGGAATCTGGCTTCCAATCCGGCCTGTACGATCGCTGCCCAACTGAACGGCATCGATATTACGTGCAGGGGGACGGCAGAGCAGGCCGGCGACGACCGCGAGACGCTGGAACGGATTGCTGAGATCTTTCGCAATACCGGCTGGCCGGCTGAGGTTGCGGAGGATGCTCCGGCACTGACGGCTCCCTACAGCGCACAGAGCGCCGGACCGCCGCCGTGGTACGTCTATCGCTTCACGTTTGATTCAGTGGTAGGGATCAAGACCGAGGAGCCGTTCGGCGCCAGCCGCTGGGACTTCGCCCGCTGACCGCGCGCTGATGCCAGAACGACCCTGAAACGACCCGCTGCTAACGCTGTTTAGCGCGGGTCGTTGTCACGCCTGCCTTGTGGTCCTCGTATCGGGCGAGGACAAAGAGCAGCGACGAGAGCCGGTTGAGATAGGCGATGATTAGCTCGTTCTCAATGTCCTTCTCGTGGAGCAGGCGAGTCGCTAGACGCTCGGCGCGCCGGACGACCGTGCGCGCGACGTCGAGCGTTGCGCCGGGCAGCGAATCACCGGGCAGAATGAACTCGGGCGGGAGGTCGAGCTGATCGCCGATACGGTTCGTCTCACGCTCCAGCTTGTCCAGATGCTCCTTGGTGATGTGATACCGATCCTGGCCCATTTCGGCAGTAAAGGCGAGTTCCGCCATCATGGTGTAGAGATCGCGCTGGACATCGATCAAGATCGAGCGCGTCTCCTCAGATTGGGCTGTGGCACGGCCGAGACCGATCTGGGACGTCGCTTCGTCGATGGCGCCGAGTGTTTCGGGACGTTGGTGATACTTGGGCACACGATCTCCGAACAGGTCGGTATATCCTGCGTCTCCCTTGCCGGTGTAAAACGTCGTCATGATCTCTGCTCCGCTTCCGTCCGTGGTGCTGCTAGCCGTGCAGATGAGGTACGTATACTTTACGTTGATCAAGGGTAGCGCGAAGCTCTAGTACTCGTGTTGGGTTGAAGGTGCGCTGGCGTTGATCCGCAAATGGACATCTGAGCTGTATGCAATTGTCAGAGAGATAGCATGTCAACAAGCAATGACCCCTTTGTCACCGGCCCACCCGAAACTGCCGGAGGCGCCGCACCCCCGGGCATGCCCGCCAATAGTGCTGAAACGAGCACCAGAAGCTGGTCCAAGCCCTTGGCCTTTGGTCTGATCGGCTTGGTGATGGCCTGTTTGTTGCTCTTCGGGACATTTTCGCTCGGAGTGCTGGTTGGACGGGAGTCCGATGGCTCTGCGGGCGCCAAGATCGATGACGAGCAGATCGAGGTTGTTCAGCAGGCGTGGGATGTGGTCGAGGAGCACTATGTGCAGGAGCAGGCGATCGACGAAGACGCCATGCTCGAGGGCGCGATCGACGGCATGTTAGCAACACTTGGTGATCAGGGGCACACGCGCTATCTCACACCAGAGGAAGACCGAGCAGAACAGCAGAGCTCGAGTGGTGTCTATGTTGGCATCGGGGTGCAGGTCTCGATGCGTGATGAGGGGCTGACAATCGTCCGCGTCTTTAGCGGATCGCCTGCCGAGGATGCGGGGGTGTTGCCGGGTGATGTGGTGGTTGCCGTCGATGACGAGGATGTGACGGATCTTAGCCAGGAAGAGATCATCAACCGCATTCGCGGGCCTGAAGGCACCGACGTCTCGGTTACATTCCAGCGACCGCCTGACAACGCACAGGTGACGTTCGATATGGAGCGTAGCGAGATCGAAGTCTCTGCAGTGAGCTGGACGATGCTCGAAGGACAGGTGGCGTTGCTGAAGCTGGATCAGTTCCAGGCAAGAGCAGCCGACGATCTGGCAGCGGCATTGCAGGAGGCGCAGGATCAGGGGGCGACGGGCATTATTCTGGACCTGCGCTACAACCCCGGCGGCTTCGTCGACGAGGCGACACGGATCGCCTCGATGTTCCTGCCAGATGACACGCCGATCTTTATTCGCGAGACGCGCGATGGAGGCCAGGAGACGGTCGAGACGGAAGAGACCGACGTGAATATCGAAGACGATCTTCCGCTGGTGGTGCTGGTAAACAACGGCACGGCGTCAGCGTCGGAAATCGTCTCGGGAGCCATTCAGGCCTCCGGCCGTGGGGTGATCATGGGTACGCAAACGATCGGGACCGGCACGGTGCTGCGCAAGTTCACGCTTGAGGATGGCTCGGCGATCTGGCTTGGTGTTGAGCTGTGGCTGACGCCGGCGGGCGACATGATCCGCGACGTAGGGATCACGCCGGATATTGTGGTGGAGCTTCCAGAGGATCAGTTCCCCTACCAGCCGACATCACTCGACCCGGTGCCTGTGCCGACTTCGATGCTGGATGATGATCAACTCACCCAGGCGCTGGATCTGATCACGAGCGGCGAGCTGGAGTCGACCTCCGTGCGGGTGCCGGCGGCCGGTGCTGCGGGATCGTAGGGCTGGTGAAGGCCAGACAGACTGGTCTAGGATCAGCGGTGAGGTTGGGGCTGCATTTGAGGGCTGAGGTAGGAAAATGAGCGAACAGGTCGGACCGCTGGCGGGCATACGGGTGCTGGATCTCTCGCGAGTGCTAGCGGGACCGTTCTGCACGATGACGCTGGGCGATCTGGGTGCGGAAGTGATCAAAGTCGAACGGCCCGGACCGGGAGACGACACCCGTGCCTGGGGACCACCGTGGGCCGGTGGCGAGAGTGCGTACTACCTGTCTGCAAATCGCAACAAAAAGAGCATCACGCTGAACCTCAAGGATCCCCAGGCTCAGCAGCTTGTGCGCGAGCTGGTGGCGGTCTCCGATGTTGTGGTCGAGAACTTCAAGATCGGTGGCCTGGAGAAGATGGGCCTGAGCTACGAACAGCTTGCCGGAGAGAATCCATCGGTCGTGTGGGCAACGATTACCGGATACGGACGTCAAGGCCCAGACGCAGCCAAGCCGGGGTACGACTTCATCACGCAGGGTGAGACTGGGGTGATGTCGATTACTGGTGAGGTCGACGGTGAGCCGATGAAGGTCGGTGTGGCGATTGTTGACGTCACGACGGGGCTTTATACGGCGCTGGCGGTCTGTGCGGCGCTGCGGGAGCGTGAGATCAGCGGGCTCGGGCAGCGAGTCGATAGCAATCTCTATTCGTCGGGCATCAGCTGGCTGGTGAATGTCGCGTCGAACCATCTTGTTTCTGGTGAGCCCGCCAAACGCTATGGAAATGCGCACGCCAATATCGTTCCCTATCAGGCGTTTGAGGCGAGCGACCAGTGGTTTACCTTGGGTGTAGGGAACGATCGCCAGTTCCGCGCTCTGTGCGAGATTATTGAGCAGCCAGAACTCGCGGACGACGCCCGGTTTGCAACCAACTCCGACCGTGTGGCGAATCGTGCGTCATTGATTCCGATGCTTGAGCAGGCGTTTGCCTTGCGCGAGGCGGACTACTGGATTGCTGCTTGTCGGGAGGCGGTGATTCCGTGTGGCCCGATCAACAGCGTTGAGCAAGTGTTCGAGCATCCACAGACGGCCGCAAACAATATGGTCGTTGAGGTGCCGCATCCCACGGCGGGAAGTGTGCGTCTGACCGGCGTGCCGTTCAGCTTGTCGCGCACCCCAGCGGGAATCCGCACCGCACCGCCGCTGCTTGGCGAGCACAATGAGGAGATCTTCTGCGGTCTGCTGGGGCGTAGTGCGGAGCAACTGACAGAGCTTCGTGAGGCGGGGGTGATCTAGACCGCCTAGCGGTGTTCGGTAACGCCAACCTGCTGACACATCTCCAGAACAGGGCAGGTGGAGCATTTGGGCCGGCGACCGGTGCAGATGTGCTTTCCAAACGGGACCAGCAAGCGGTTAATCTCGACCCAGTACTTCCGCGGCAGTTTTTCTTCTAATGCGTCGATAGTTCGCTCGGGCGAGGTCGTTTCGACGTACCCCCAGCGATTAGTCACGCGATGAACGTGAACATCAGCGCTGACTCTGGCTTGCCCGCAGGCGATGCCGAGCGTGAGGTGGGCGCACTTGGGGCCGACACCGGAGAATGATTGCATCAGCGCACCGTCACAGGGCAGAGCCCCATCGTGATCGGCGACGAGCTGCCTGGCAATCTCGTGGATCTGTCTCGACTTTGCCTCGTGAAATGATGACGTGCCGATTAGCTCGTCAATCTCAACTGGAGTCATATCAGCGACCTCGGCCGGTGTTCTGGCTCTCTCGAAGAGGCGTCGCGAGGTCGGCAGAGTCACCTCGTCGCGCGTGCGAATCGATATCACGCAGGCGATGAGCTGTTCGAACGCCGAGTCGTAGCCCTGCTCAGCCAGTTCGAAGAGTGCGGCTTTGGGGAAATCTGCCGTCGCTCGCTCGATATCCTGCATGGCTTTGTCGATATCAAACGGCAGTTTCATTGCGCAGTTCCCGCCAGAATCCCCGCTCACAAGGGCAATCATCTTCACCCTCACAAGCGCGATAACCAGATGATGGTGACAGCATAAATAAACCTATGCCTGGACCTGTGCCTATAGGGTGTGTACTGATCTATTTCCAGTTGGATGCTGTGCCGATAAAGTTGCAACACGGTCGACTCAACGCGATCCGTGTTAGATCGACGAATCAACGATGGAGGCATCGTGAAGCAAGAAATCAACACACTGCACGAACTCTTTGTGCACCAACTAAGTGATCTGTACAGCGCTGAGATGCAAATTCTGGAAGCCTTGCCAACGATGGCAGGACGCGCAGATTCGGACAAACTCCGCGAGGCGTTTGAGATGCATCTCGACCAGACCCGCGAGCACGTCGGGCGGCTGGAGAATGTCTTCCAGCAGATCGGCGAGACGCGTGAGGATGTGACGTGCCACGGCATGCAGGGGCTTATCCGAGAAGGCTGGGAGGCAATGATGAATTCCGCTCCTGGCCCGACCTGCGACGCGGCGATGATTGCCGCGGCCCAGCGCGTCGAACATTATGAGATGGCTGGTTATGGCTGTGTACGGAGCTATGCCGAGGAGCTGGGGTTCGATGAAGCGAGCCGCTTGCTCCAACAGACTCTCGATGAGGAGAGCAAGACAGACGAGAAGCTGACGGATATTGCCGAAGGCGGTCTGTTGTCCCGCGGCGTTAACGTCGCCGCCGAACGAGTCTAATCCTCAAAACGAATACCCCTTATTCCCCACCCCCCTAAAAAATCCCCCTCCTTCCCACGAGGAGGGGGATTCCACTTGGTTGAAATACTGCTTCAAAATGGTGATAATCTGACTAATCGTCAGTGCATGTCGCCGGGAGCGCAACGGGGACTCGCACAGATGATGACCGGCATTCGCCGTAGATCTCAAAGTTCAGCTATTCGAGGACTTGCAAATATAGCGGGGCGATCAGGCCGAAGCGGCTGTCCTGCTCTGCTGGGTTGCCACATACGAGGTGACTGACGGAACGAACGCCGGTCGGTGCGTGCCTGGGAAGTTCCCAGGAGAACTCATTGAATTGGGGTAGAAGCAGATGGTGATTCGAGACGAGCACGATAACAATGAGCAGGAGCTTCGTCGACAGTTGACAGATGGGCTGTTGACTTCAGGCGTCAGCCGCCGTCGCCTGCTCAAGGTAGCGGTCGGCGCTGGAGCCCTGACCGTTGCTGGTGGCCTGCTGGCTGCTTGCGGCGGTGATGACGACGACGATAGCGACGAAACCGCGACTGAGTCGGCGGGCGCTGCCACCGACGAAGCCACGGAGGAGGCAACCGAGGAAGCGACCGAGG
>CAYNTE010000012.1:0-22111 GCA_964399615.1 uncultured Thermomicrobiales bacterium | reverse complement strand
ACCGAGGAAGCGACCGAGGCCGAGACTGAGGAGGCCACGGAAGAGGCAACCGAAGAAGCCACCGAGGCCGAGACCGACGAGGCAACTGAGACGGCCACTGAGGCGGAAGAAACGGAGACTGCCGCAGCCAGCCCGACCGAATCGGATACCACCGGTGAGGCGCAGGAGTTCGAGGGCGGCGACCGCTTGATGGGCAAGGACATCGAGCCGGCCGCCAACGAGGGTGGCACGGTTATCCAGGGCAATCACCTGGCGATTGGCACCGTCAACCCTGTCCTTGTGGCCGAGGACGCCAGCGGCGACTTTGCTCAAATGATGTTCGAGAGTATGTTCGAGACGAACCCGGTGACCCTGGAGCCCGTCGGTCTTCTGGCCGAGAGCTGGTCGATTTCAGAAGACGGGCTGACGCGCACGATTAAGCTGCGCGACGGGGTCAACTGGCACGACGGAGAACCGTTCACCGCCGAGGACGTCAAGTTCACCTATGACTTGATCATGACCGAGGAAACACTCTCGCCGGACTATACGGAGTACACCACGAAGATTGCCAGCATCACGGTGATTGACGATTTGACCATTGAATTCGTCACCAACGGCGTGATCCCTGACTTCGAGCTCGAAGTTGGCGCGTCGTTCATTGCGCCGAAGCATATCTGGGAGGATGTAGCGCCAGCTGATCTCATTGACGATCCCGGTTCGACGGGTGAGGATCCTTCGCGCGTGGTGGGGACCGGGCCGTTCATGTTCAAGGAGTGGCTGGTCGAGGACCACGCCACGCTCGTCAAGAACCCGGATTACTGGGATGGCGAGCCACATATCGATGAGTTCATTCATCGCTATATGGGCAGCACGGACGCGGTGATCCAGGCGCTCAAGGTCGGCGACATCGACTTTGCTCGACTTTCGCCGTCATCTGTCGAGGAGCTTGAGGCTGCGGGCGTGACGGTCGTCAGCATCCCGACCCTCAGCTTCGCGCTCTATGGCACGAACATGGATCCCGAAAAGACGACGGTCTTCCAGGATGTCGAAGTCCGGCAAGCGCTGCTCTACGCGGCCGACCGGGAGGCGATGGTCGAGGCTGTCCGGTTCGGCTATGGCGAAGTGGCAGTCGGGACCTATCCGCCACTGTCGTGGGCTGCCAATCCTGACGGTATCGAGCTGACCTACCCGTACGATCCAGACAAGGCTATCGAACTCCTTGAGAGCGCGGGTTGGGTTGCGGGCGACGATGGGATTCGCGAGAAGGATGGCGTGCGCCTGTCGTTCGAGATGTTCGGCACCGGCGGTGATGAGGTGACCGAGGGCTATCTGGTCGCGCTGCAAGAGTACTGGCGGATCGTCGGAGTCGAGATGACCCCGCGGCTTGAGCCTTCGCAGTCGCTATCGGAGCGCATCACCCAAACGTACGACTTCGATGCCTTCCTGGCCCGCTTCGGCTGGCTTGCCACCCCGGATCAGTCCATCATGTGGGGATGCGGCGCCAACTTCAATATGGTGAAGTACTGCAACCCCGAGGTGGATGCGATTCTGGAAGAAGCGCTGCATACCGTCGACCGCGAGCGGCGGATCGAGCTATACACAGAATTCCAGAACATTCTGCTCGCAGATCTTCCGATGGTGGTCTTCGACTTCCTCGAGGAGCTGGTCGGCGTGAGCCCACGTCTGCACAACTTCTTCCCGAGCACGTTGAATGACCGCTTCAACCCGGAAACCTGGTGGGTCGACTAGCGCAGGCTGATCCACCATGTAGTTCGAGAGCCTGGCGGATCTGATGATCCGCCAGGCTCTTGCTTTGGACAATGTGTGAGCGGAGCTCTTGACACGGTTGTTGGGATCTACCAAGCTAACGAGAGCGCAAGCGATTGATGACGTCAAACAGGAGGCAGAACCGATGAGTGACACGATGCGTGTGGGACTCGTTCAAATTAACAGCAGGCACGATAAAGAGTCGAACATCGCGCGTGCCGAAGCGCTGATTGACGAAGCGGCGTCGCTTGGATCTCAGCTCGTGGCCCTACCGGAGTTTGTCGATTACCTCGGCCCAGATCCTCATCTGCACGGTGTTCCCGAGGCGGTACCGGAGGGGCCGACGAGCCAGCGGTTCGCAGCAAAGGCCCGCCAGCACGGCATCTATCTGCTTGGGGGGTCGATCCACGAGGCGACGGAGACGCCAGGCAAGAGTTATAACACCTCAGTGCTATACGGCCCAGATGGCGGCGTGATCGCGCTCTATCGCAAGATTCATCTCTTTGACATCGACATCACCGGCAACGTGAGCGCGAATGAATCATCGCGGATCCTGCCAGGCGAAGATGTCGTGATGGGAGAGATTGACGGCCATCAGGCTGGGTTGACGATTTGCTACGACCTGCGCTTCCCGGAGCTCTTCCGGATGCACGCAGTGGCTGGGGCCGAAATACTCTTCGTCCCGGCGGCATTCACCATGTTCACGGGTAAGGACCACTGGCACACGCTCTTGCGCGCACGGGCGATTGAGAATCAGTGCTACGTGCTGGCTCCTGGGCAGGTGGGCGCGCACGAGCCGAATGATCAGAAATGCTACGGCCACAGTGTCGTGATTGATCCCTGGGGCACGGTGCTGGCGGATGCGCCGGACAAGGAATGTGTCGTTACGGCTGAGATCGATTTTGATCTGCAGCGTAAGCTCAGGGCTCAGCTGCCCTCACTGGCGAATCGCCGGCCGAGTGCCTACCGGGAGAGAGCGCCGATTTCCTAGCGATAACGGGCAGGATCTTCGTCACGGTTGGTGCTACGTATCAGGTTGATGTCGTGCGCTATGGCATCACCCGTGCGCGGCGACGCGTTCGGAGCGCAGGTGGATTGACGCTCAGTCCTCGTTGCGCCGTTCCATAGGTTCGGAGAGATTTCGCCGCAGGCCGGAGATCGCGGCATCGAGATCGCCTTCGCGCAGGCCGTTCACGATGGCGCGGTGGCGATCGGCGGAGTCGCTGAAGTCGTAGTTCTCTATAACATGGGGCAAATTCGTCAGGTGCAGCGCCCAGTACTGCCCGGCGAGTCTGCGCCAGATATCAACGAGCCGGTGATTTTTCGCGGCGCGACAAATGGCCAGGTGTAGTTGGTAGTCGGCTTCGGTGAGTTCAGCCAGATCATTTTGGTCGACAGCGGCAGCCATGCGGGCCAGCAAGGCGTCCATCGCATCGAGCTCTTCGGGTGTAACGTGGTTGACGGCCTCACTGAGCGCGTATTCTTCGAGCAGAATCCGGAGTTTGGTGAGCTCTTCGATGTCGCGCCCGCGAAGTGGCGAGGTAACGAAGGTCCCGCGGTTGGGCCTGCGTTCGACGAGCCCGTCTTGTTCTAGGTGGATCAGGGCTTCACGAATCGGTGCGCGGCTGACTTCCATAGAGCGGGAGAGATGCGCTTCGCTAAGGCGAGACCCTGCCGGAACGTCGCCACGAAGGATGGCCTTGCGGATGTCGGCATAGACGGCATCTTTGAGGCTGTCTTGATGAATTGGCGAGAACCGATTCTTCGTCACGAATTCCAGGCTCTTTGGTGCAGTCTCAGTTTCGTGAATGTACAGTTTCGAACATTACTATATCCCCGGGCTAGTGCCGGGGAAGTTGAGTCTTGCTACATCAATTTGCACGACTCATAGTGCATGGTCGATACATTCGCCTAGCAGGAGTCTAACAAATTCCGGACGCAAGTGTTTCAGTTTTTGCCAGAAGACCATTGAGCGGATGCGTCATCTGCGTATCGGAAGATAGCCAGGTAGGGGTCGCACTTCGAAATGGTAGAGCGTGAGATGAGTAGCAAGAGCTTCTTGGAAGCACTCGAGCTTGCGCGCAAGCAATCGGATGCCGCAGATTGGGAGTCGGCGGCCGAGAGTTGGGAGCTCGTCGTAGCCGCTAACCCGGTCGAGGGCCGGTTCTGGAGCCGGTTGGGGGAGGCGGCTTTCGAGAGCGCGGGCCATCAGCGAGCCATTGAAGCGTGGGAGCGCGCGATCGAACTTGGCGCCGTTGTCCCGGCCATGAGTGCCTACCGCATTGCTCAGAGTCACGCACTGTCAGAACATCGAGAGCAGGCACTTGCGTGGTTGCAGCGGTCGATTGAGATGGGATTCCGCGATCTTGCATTCGTCCAGACAGATGATCATCTCCGGTCGCTGAGGGGCGACCCGCGATTTCGTGAGCTAGTTGGCTTGCATGATCTTAGCGGCTGGTCGCGAGATGATGGATGGAGATATGACATCGACTGGCTGGTTCACGAAACCGAGCGCAAAGGCCATCATGTAATTCGGGAGACTGCGGAAGGCGAATTCCGGCTGGCAGCAGACGAACTCAGTGAGCGCGTTCCCGGTCTCAGTGACACGCAGGTCGTTATTGAGTTGATGCGCTTGGTCCAGCGCCTCGGGGACGGGCACGCTGGGGTCTACGGTTCGAAGAAGTTTCCAGAGCTGGATTTGGCGCTGCCTGTCCAGTTCTATGTCTTTGAAGAAGGCCTCTTCGTCATCGCCAGCACGCCGGAGTATCGAAAGCTGTTGGGCGTGGAGGTGGTTCAGATCGATGGTCATGCGATTGACGAAGCTCAAGCCCAGCTCGTGCCACTGATCAGCCGGGATAACAATCAGTGGATCAAGCACATGACGCCGTTTCTCCTGCGGCAAACGGCCATCTTGCATGGATTGGGACTGATCGACCAGCCCGACCAGGTGAGTCTGGACGTCGTCGGTCGGGATGGTATGCGACGGTCGGTGACTGTCGTAGCGGAGCAACTGCCGCGTGGAACAGTGTTGCGTCGCACAAATCCGCCATTCGATCCGGGTTGGGTGCAGCTCGCCCAGACGATACCGGCGCCTGTGCCGCTCTATTTGCGGGACCTGGATGCTGCGTATTGGTTCACGTTGCTCGAATCGAGCAGGACGGTCTACTTCCAGTTCAATCGGGTTGCGAATGAACCAGACGAAGATTTTCCCTCATTCTCGGAGCGGCTGTTCGACTTCATTGATCAGCACGATGTCGACCGGTTGGTGATCGACGTGCGCTGGAACTCGGGCGGAAACACGTTCCTGGAGTTACCGTTTCTCCGCAGGCTGATCGGCGATGCAAAAGTCAACCGGCCAGGTGGATTGTTCGTGATTATTGGACGTAAGACATTCTCCGCGGCGCAGAATTTTTCAACGTTTATTGAGCGGTTTGCATCTCCTATTTTTGTAGGGGAGCCGACAGGATCGAGGCCAAACTTTCTCGGCGAGACGATCCCGTTCAGGCTTCCGTATAGCGGGGTGCAGGTGAATATTTCTGATCTCTACTGGCAGAGCTCGTGGCCGATGGACTACCGGACATGGATCGCGCCATCGCTCTATGCGCCGCCAACGTTCGCAGCGTTTCTTGAGGGGCGCGACTGTGCGATGGAGGCTATCGACGAATATGAAGACCACCTGCCCGGCGCAATCGATCGTTAGGCGTCACACGAAATTTGGTCTCATTGCCTGAGCTGCGTTCGCGCACGAACACCCGTCGTGCTGATTACACAGTGACGGCTGGAACGTCCATGCGTCTAGCGGATTGCCCTGCGAGCATGTCTACTACCCACAGACGTCTTGGAAGACGCGGAGGAAGTTGCCGCCGAGGATGCCGCGAATTTGGTCGTCGCTATAGCCGCGCTTGACAAGGCCACGGGTGATGTTCGGGTAGTCACGATAGTCTTCGAATCCTGTGAGATAGCGAGGGTTTGCCAGGCCGTGTTCGGCACGAAAGCCAATATCGAATGAGTACTCGGCCAGCTTCTGAATTCCCCACTCAGGTGCTTGCATAGGCCAATCGGAGCCGATCCCGACGAACTCTGGCCCGACCAACTGGGCGATGTAGTCGATGTGATCGAGAAAATGCTCGATCGTTGCGTCGTGTTCATCGGTGAGGAACATCGCCACCGTGTAGACGCCGATGTAGCCGCCGCTGGCAGCGATCGCTTTGATCTCGTCGTCACTCTTGGCTCGATCGTGCTGGTGCACGCCAGCAGCGGAGGAGTGGGACGCGACGACTGGGGTCTTGGAGATTGAGCAGGCGTCGAGCGTGGTTTGTTTGCCACAATGCCCGGTGTCAACGATTATGCCCAACTCGTTCATGCGCTGGATGAACTTGACACCGAAGTCGGTCACGCCGCAGTCAACCCGGTCTGTGCAACCACCTCCCACGAAGTTGACGGAGTTGTAGGTGAGCTGGATCATGCGCATGCCGATTTCCCAGGATCGGTTGATGCGGTCAAGGTCCTGACCAAATTGCAGGGTGTTTTGCGTTGATACGAAACCCGCGTGAATCCCCTCGCGTTTGGCGCGCCGGAAGTCTTCCGCCTTGGTCGCCTTGATCAGCCACGGCAGGTTGTCAAATTGTGCCTGGTTGAGGGCGATCCAGGGGAAGTCTGCGCCTGGTGAGTCGCCGCCAACCTGGCGGTTTCCCGCCGTGATTCCGGAGGCATCCCAGTTCTCCTTGAATTCAGGGAATTCGCCCTTGATAGCCCGGCGGACCGGCATTGCCACGGCGGTCCAGAGTCCGCGGGGAGCGTCTTTGTGTCGTTCGAAATCGGCTTTCAGCTCCTCGATCATCTCTTCGGTGAAGGAGTGAGGTCCGCAGGGGCCTTGAAAGAGGGTGTCAATGATCAAGCTCTCGCGGTGCAAGGACGCAGCTCGGGCTTCCTGCTCGGGAGTCAGCCCAAAGTCGAATGTTCCATATTCCTGCATAAGATTCTCCTTCGCCGGGGACTCGCTGAATTCCGTGGGTTCGGTGTGACGGCTTAGATTCTACCTGAGTGACATCTTACATGTTACCGGTAACGCTTGACACGCCAATAATCCAGTGCTAGGTTGAGCCATCTCATCGGTGTGGTCGGTACAGTAACGTTCGCTCCGCGCCGAGTGTGTTGCTGGGGAGTGTCGAGCAAAGGAAGGACGCCGCCATGGCTACCGAGGTCCAGGACGACCAAATCGCCAATTACCGTCGCATACATGACGAAGCCATCGTTATCGATTCAACATGTCCGCTGCTCAATGATTTTGACTATATCGATTGGTGGATCGAAGGTGGCACCACTGCCGCTGCACCATCGGTAGGCGGCGCTGAACGAGCCGGAGCCACGCTCCGCAATTTGGGGCGGTGGATTCGTAAGGCAGAGGAGGATCCGCGAATTCTGCTCGTCAGGAAAGCGGCCGACATCGAGCGAGCGAAAGAGGCCGGAAAGCTCGGCATCATCTTCCACTTCCAGGGCACGACCCCGGTTGAGGACAATCTCGATCTGGTCGATGCCTATAAACGCCTGGGCGTAGGCATGATCCAGCTCGCCTACAACGTCAAGAATCCTGTTGGAGACGGCTGCGAAGAGCGGACAGATTGCGGGCTCAGTAATTTCGGCCTGAAGCTCATCAAACGCCTCAACGAGGCAAAGATCATCGTCGACTGCACGCACACGGGATACAAGACGACGATGGAGGCGATCGAGGCATCGACGGCTCCAGTGGTGTTCTCGCACTCGAACGTCAAGGCGTTGAAGGCATCGGCGCGCAACATCACTGACGATCAGATCAAGGCCGCGGCTGCCACGGGCGGTCTGATCGGTATGGTGGGATTCCCGGCGTTCGTGAGTGATTCGCCGCGCCCGTCACTCGATGAATTCATCAACCATATCGACTACATCGTCAACCTGGTCGGCATCGATCACGTCGGGCTGTCGTTTGACTACTACCACGGCCAGGCTGGTGTCGCGGACCTTGAGACATCTCAGAAGATGTATGACCAGTCGATAGCCAGCGGGCGCTGGCAGGCAGAGAGCTACCCACCGCCGCCCTACTACTACCCGGCGGGAATTGAGACGCCGCGCACGTTCCCGAATCTCACCAAGGGCCTGCTGGAGCGCGGATATAGCGAAGAGGACACCAAGAAGATCCTCGGTGGGAACTGGTTGCGAGTCTTTAGAGCCGTTTGGGGCGAGTAGAGCACTTTCGCCAAGTACGTGTAACGAGAGTGAAGATCGGGATGCGGCCGTGCTGCGCGCTGGAAGCATCCCGGTCACGACAGGGGTGCCTGGTTACTGGTGCGACAGAACTGCTACCGGGTCACGACCACTCGGCAACGGTGCGATCCAGATGCAGATGCATGATGCGCGCGGCTTCGTCGGGGTTGCGCGCCTTGATAGCTTCGAGTAGATGGAGATGGTCCAGGCCGGACTCGTGAAGGCTGCCGCTCTCAGCGAGTTTGCGGAGACCTGGTAGGTGCATGCGGTCACGAAGGTCAGCAATGATCGACGTCATGCGGCGGTTGCCAGCGGCATCTATCAATGTGAGATGGAAGCGGCGGTCGAGCGCCAGGAAATCACGCACCCGACCAGAATCAGCGGCCTTTTGCAAGTCGGGATAGAGCTCCTCAGCTTTGGCGAGCATCTCAGTCGGCTGCGGGTCCATTTTGGCCAGGCGCTCCACGGCTGGCACCTCTAGCAAGCGCCGGACATCGACGATCTCGTGGATATCGTCGGTGGTCACGGGAACGACTTGAAATCCCCGGTTGCGGTGGACGGTCAGCAACCCATCAGCAGCGAGCGTCAAGAGCGCTTCGCGGACAGGAGTGCGAGAGACTTCGAGGAGTGTCGAGAACTGGCTGACGGAGTAGAGATGCCCTGGTTCGACCTCGCCAGCGATGATTGCAGCTTTGATGTGGTCGTACGCTTGCTCCGCCAGGGTGGCACGCTTAGGGATCGGGCTCATCGAGGGGACATCGTTATGGGATCGAGTGGGGTCTGAGCCCTGAGATCGCTGGTTTGCACGGTTCTCCCTGGGGAGCTTGGTCCTTTTGTCGATAGTCACTGCACTCTCCTAACTTGGCTACAGAACTCAGGCACGCCGGGAGGCATGATTCACCGTTAAATCGCCCCTATGGTTTGAACAATCCTACGCCATAGTCGAGGTAGATGCCGGTTGCTTGTAGTATGTTACATGCAACCCGTAACGCTTGACACGGTAATCCGCCATCGCTATACTGACCCCGTCGTGCTAGCTCTTCCGTTCACTAATTCGACAGACCTTACCAGTTTGATCTTGGTCTAAAGTCGGCGCAACGTTAACCAGACAACATTCCAGTGCAACCCGGCATGTCACTGCCGGAAGAGTCAGCATGGCAAGCGGATAGGTGTTCGCCAACGGATTTGCCCGTGCTGCAGGTGCCGGTGGCGTTCCGGCTGCTGATGCAGGTTGACGGGCGGGGAAAGGCCTCACTTCAGCGTTGAGGCATCGAAAGGGGTGTGGACTCCATGGATGATGATCGCATTCGACAGGAGTTGCTCGATGACCTTGTCGCAGGTCGTCTGACTCGTCGCAAGCTCCTCAAGCGGGCGACCGCGCTTGGACTGAGCGCACCAGCGATTGCAGCGCTGCTGGCAGCCTGCGGCAGTGATGACGATGATGATGAGCCATCTGCTACCGAAGCGTCGTCGGACTCAACCGAGACTGAGGCGTTTTCTGGCAGCGACTCGACGGAGGAACCCACTGAGGAGTCCACCGAAGCTGAGACAACCGAAGAAGAGGATGCCGAAGGTGAAGCGACGGAAGATGAATCTTCCGAAGGGTCGGCCGACGGCGAGCCAGTACATGGCGGTCATCTGACGATCGCGCCGCCAGCGGATATCGTCGGGTTCGACATTCGCACACGTACGGATATCCCGACGCTCTCGGTCACCGAGCTGGTGTTCCAGTCGCTGGTCCGCCTGGAGACTGATCAGAGCACGCAACCGTTCCTGGCAACGGAGTGGACGATCTCAGAAGACGTGAAGACCTTCACGTTCACGCTCCGCGAGGGCGTGACGTTCCACGATGGATCGCCGTTCACAGCGGACGATGTGGTCTTCACGTTCGAGTCGATGCTCGACCCAGACTTCCCCTCTGCAGCGGCCGGTAATTTCGGTGGCATATCGGAGATCAACAAGATCGATGACTTCACTGTCGAGTTTGTATTGAGTTCACCGGACGCAGAATTCATACTGAAACTGTGCCGGCAAGGTATCGTCCCCAAGGCGTATGTCGAAGAAGTCGGTGACGATGAGTTCAACGTGAATCCCATCGGGACCGGACCGTATAAGTTTGTGGAGTGGATTCCAGAAGAACGCGTTGAGCTCGTGCGCTACGACGATTACTGGAATGCTCCACTGCCTTACATCGATGGCCTGACCTATACGCCGATCACTGAAGAGTCGGTATTGATTGCGGCCATTGAGACTGGTGAAGTCGAGCTCATCCAGCGCGCAGTTCCGCCGGAACAGGCACCGGTGCTGGACGCGACGGAGGGCATCGTCGTTGAGTTCTACCCCTATCTTTATGGCCACTACATCGTCCTGAACGAGATGCGAATCGAATCGTTCAAGGAGAAAGCTGTTCGCCAGGCGATCGCTTATTCGATCGATCGTGAGGCGATTACTGATGTGCTCGGTTCCGGCACACCGGGCAAGGGACCGCTGCCATTGGCATCGGCCTACTTCAATCCCGATCTGCCGTATTACACCTATGATCCTGAGAAGGCCAAGCAGATTCTCGATGAAGCGGGCATTGATCCGGCAGATGTCAGCTTTACGCTCCAGACATTCACCTATCCCGACTATCAGCGGGTGGGCGAGATGGCACATGAGATGTTGAAGGCCGCGGGCTTTAGTGTCGAGCTTGCAACTGACGAGTGGACGGTGGTTCGCGACAAGTGCTACCTGCCGCAGGCAGAATGCGATGCGATGAACTCAGGCATTGGTGGTCCTGGCCCGGACAGTCTCTATGAGCAGTTCCACTCTGAGGGATCGTCGAACATGGCGTTCTACAGCAACCCCAAGGTGGACGAGCTGCTCGAAAAGGGTCGCGCGACGATGGACCCCGACGAGCGGCACGAGATCTACGACGAGGTCGTCACGTTGATTCTTGAGGATTCTCCACGGATCTTCGTCAACGATCAGGATCTGCCGACCGTCTACTGGGAGTACTTGAAAGGGTTCGAGTCCAATCCACACCTGAGCTTCATGCAGCTCGATCGGGCATGGATTGACCAGGATCTGAAAAGTCAGCTCAATCCGTAACGTGAGATCCCATTGAGGGAGAGGCGACCGCGAACGGTCTGCTGAGCAATGCGTAATGCAGAGCGCGAGTAGAGGTTCGCGATCGCCTCAATCCCGTTGGCCTTAGAGGATGGAGTCCCGTGCTTCGTTACGTCGCCAGGCGTCTGATTATGATGATCCCGGTGCTGATCGGGGTGACGCTGATCGTCTTCACGATGATCCGCCTGATCCCAGGCGATCCGGTTCAAGTCATGTATGGCGACCAGACGAGCATCGGCCAAACGCCGACCGAAGAGGAGCTCGACCGAATCCGCGATATCTACGGACTCAACGACCCACTTCCGGTCCAGTACATCAAGTGGGTAGGCAGGATCGTTACTGGCGATTTTGGGAATAGTCTGATCACGCGGACCCCGGTCTTGGATTCGATCGTGGGCCGGATTCCCGCCACACTCCAGCTGGCGTTTGGCGCGCTCGCGCTGGGTCTCATTGTTTCGATCCCACTCGGTGTCGCGGCTGCTGTCTATCGCAACGGCCTGATCGACCGCTTGAGTCTGATCGTCTCGTCGCTCAGCCTTTCGGTGCCGAATTTCTGGATAGCGCTCATGGCGATCGTGGTGTTTTCGGTCTATCTAGGCTGGCTTCCAACTGGTGGTCGGCCGGAAGCCGGATTTTGGGATAGCGTGTCCAGCATCCTCAGGGGCGACCTGGATGGGGCTTCGACCTGGTTCCGCTATTCGATCCTCCCGATGTCGATGCTCGCTATATCCATGATCGCGCCGGTTGTGCGGGTTACGAGGTTCAGCATGCTTGAGGTGCTGAATGCGGACTATATACGGACGGCGCGGGCGAAGGGGTTGAGCGAGCGACCAGTCGTCTTCCGGCATGCGTTGCGGAACGCGCTGATACCGGTGATCACGATCATCGGGCTGCAATTCGCATTTCTGCTGAGTGGCGCCGTGCTCATTGAAACGATCTTTCGATGGCCGGGCCTGGGCTTACTCGCCTATGAGGCAATTCGCCGCCAGGACTATCCCGTGGTGCAGGGGACGCTCGTCATCGTGGCGGTGATGTTCAGTCTGGTCAATTTGCTAATCGACGTCCTGTACAGCTACGTCGATCCACGGATTCGCTATGAGTAGCCGCACAAGGCACGCTGAAATGATGTCGACGCGATGCAACTAACGGCTGAAACGCACGCACCGGTCACTCGTCAAGCACGGGCAAGCCGGCGCGCATATGGAGCGCTCGCCAGAGAATACTGGTTGAGCCTGGTTGGTCTGATCATTCTTCTGATATTCATCTTGATGGCGATCACCGCGCCGATTCTGGGTCTCGATAGTCCGACGACCCAAGACCTCCAGGGACGCTTGGAGACTCCATCAAGCGAACACCTTTTCGGCACCGATCTCTACGGTCGCGATTTGCTGAGTCGTGTCGTTTATGGTTCCAGATCGTCGTTGATCGTGACGTTCGCATCGGTGGGAGTCGCGACGCTGGTTGGCGTTGCGTTGGGGATTGTGGCCGGCTATCTCGGCGGTCATTACGACCAGGTGATCATGCGCTTCACGGATATGCTGATGGCATTTCCTTCGATCTTGCTCGGCATCGGACTTCTCGCGGTCTTTGGGCCGAGTCTGTGGAGTCTGGTGGTCGTACTGGCGGTGGTGCGCATACCGACGATGACCAGAATGGTGAGGGCCGATGCGCTGGCGGCAAAGGGCCACGAGTTTGTCGAGGCTGCTCGCGCGATCGGTGCATCCGATACCAGGATCGCACTCAAGCATGTCTTTCCAAGTGTCGTGCCGTCGATCATCGTGCTGGGTACGCTCAGCCTGGGGCAGGCGGTTATCCTCGAGGCAGCGTTCGGGTTTCTTGGGCTCGGCGTGCAGCCGCCGACTCCCAGCTGGGGCAATCTGCTGGCAGATGCGCGCGCATTCTTGCGTGTAGCGCCGCATACCTCGATCTTCCCAGGCACATTCATCGCTTTGCTGGCGCTGAGCTTCAATCTGATCGGGGACGGACTGCGCGACTTCCTCGACCCCAGGCAGCGCTCCAGCGTTCAGCGGACGAGTATTCAGTAACTTCAAGTCGAAAGGAACCGGCAGGCTCTATGAGCGATTTGGCAAGACGGTTGGATTGGGCTCCAGCGCGATTGAAGGAGCTTCTGGAGCGGTACAACATCCCCGGAGTCTCACTCGCTGTCTGGAATGATGGTGAGGAGTACCGAACGGCAGCCGGGCTTGCCAATGCGACGGCAGGTATCGAAGCCACGACCGATGCGCTCTTCCTGATTGGCTCCAACACCAAGGTCTACACGACATCGCTCATCATGCAGCTTGTTGAGCGTGGGGACGTCGAGCTGGATGAGCCGGTCAAGAAGTATGTACCGGAACTTGAACTCAGCGACCCCGAAGCGACGGAGACCGTCACGGTGCGCCACCTGCTGACGCACACCAGTGGGATCACCGGCGACTATTTTCCTGACTGTGGACGCGGTGATGACGCGGTTGCGCTGTGCGTCGCGGGCCTGGCTGAGGTGCCGATGCTCTACCAACCAGGCTCCATGTTCTCGTATTGCAACAGTGGCTTCATTCTGTGCGGGCGGCTCATTGAGCGCGTGACTGGGCAGCGTTGGGATGATGTCATACGCAGCCAGTTGCTTGAGCCGATTGGATCGCATGGCTTTGCGACGCTGCCTGAGGAGGCGCTGCTCTGGCGAGTCGGGGTTGGCCATGTGCCGGATCCCGAGACGGGCAAGCAGCAGCCCGGCCATATGTGGCCCGAAGTTCGATCGGGAGGTCCGGCAGGCTTTACGCCGTTTGCAACCGCGAGTGACCTGGTGCTATTTGCCAGGCTGCACCTCGATGGCGGATCGGCGACGACCGGGGCAACGGTGCTTTCACCGGAAAGCGTCGCTGCGATGCAACAGCAAGAAGTCTACTCAACGCCTAGCGGCAGTTTCGACAGCGATGGTTGGGGACTCGGCTGGGCGCGCTTCCAGTACAGCGACGGTGAGCGCGTCATCGGGCACAACGGAGGATCTTCCGCGATATTGCGTGTTTTGCCGGAGCGTAACTTCGCGGTCGCGTCGCTGACGAACGCGAGCAACGGTGCGCTGGTCGGTCATCACATCATCGACGCGATCGTCGACGAACTCTTCTCGCTGCGCATCCCGACGGCACCCGAGCCATCGACGTCACCAGTTGAGCTTTCAACCTACGAGGGTGTTTATCAGCATCTGGACATGAAGTCGACGGTTTCGGTTGTCGATGGTGAGCTGACGGTGACCACCAGCCGCTATCAGGGAGTCCCAGTCATTCTTGAGCCGATCGGTTCAGACCGCTTTATTGGCAAGCAGGCCGGGCTGGACGTGTCGCCGCAAGTGTCATTCATCGGGGCAAGTGGCGAGCCGCCCGCCTATCTCCACACCGGAGGCCGGGCCTGGTCGCGAGTAGAGTAACTGCTTGCGTGTGAACTGGCCGCAAAGAGGATACTCTCCTCTTCGCGGCCAGTAGGGTTTGCACTCGCAGCGCCTAGTTCGAGCGAACCGACACATTCTTGACCACGGTGTAGTAGCTCAGGCCCTCGGAGCCACCTTCGCGTCCGTAGCCGCTGTCCTTGACACCACCGAACGGTGTCTCAGCGCTCGAAGCAACAAAGTGATTGATCGACAGATTGCCGACTTCAACGTTCTCGCTCAAGGCATCGATGTTCTGAATCGAGTTGGTGAAGGCGTAGCCCGCAAGGCCATAGGGCAGAGCGTTGGCTCGTTCGATGGCCTCGTCGATGCTGCCGACCGAGTTGATCAGCACCAGCGGACCGAATGGTTCCTCCTGCATCGCGCGAGCATCCTCCGGGACATTGGCGAGCAAGGTCATCGGGAAGAAGTAGCCGGGGCGCTCTAGCCGCGATCCACCGGTGACAACCTGGGCACCCTTCTCCTTGGCATCAGCGACGAACTCATCCATCGCCTGGATGCGGCGGTCGTTGGCGAGGGGACCCATCTGGGTATCTGGGTCCATACCGTTGCCGAGCCGGAGCATATCGGCGTGCTCAGCAAACGCGTCCACGAACTCGTCGAAGAGTTGCTCGTGGACCAGCCAGCGGGTCGGGGAGACGCAGACCTGGCCGGCGTTGCGAAGCTTGCCCGTAACCGAGGCCTTGGCGGTTGCGATTGGGTCGACATCATCACAGACGATAACCGGGCTGTGTCCGCCGAGTTCCATAATGGCTGGCTTCATGTAGGTGCCCGCCATGGCAGCCAGGTGCTTCCCAACCGGGATCGATCCGGTAAAGGTGATCAAGCGGATGCTGGGGTGCGGGATCATGAATTCAGAGATCTCGGCAGGTTCGCCGAAGACGAGATTCAGTACACCTGGCGGCAGACCGGCATCGGTGAACGCGCGGGCAAGCGCAACCGCGCCACCCGGTGTTTCTTCGGAAGCCTTGAGAATGATCGAGCAACCCGCGGAGAGCGCGCCACCAACTTTGCGAGCAGGTGAGCTGAAGGGGAAGTTCCACGGCGAGAATCCTGCGACCGGGCCGATCGGCTGGCGCAAGACCATGTGTCGCATGCCTGGAGCAGCAGGGATGATGCGGCCGTAGGTGCGCCGTCCTTCCTGCGCGTCCCACTCGATGATCTCGCAGCCGCGAAGAATCTCGCTGCGGGACTCGGCAAAGGGCTTGCCTTGCTCTAGCGTGAGCGTGGTCGCGATCTCGTCGACGCGCTCACGCATCAGCGTCACGGCCTTCATGATGATCTCAGCACGTGCACTTGGCGCAGTTGCTCTCCAGACTTTAAAACCCTGCTCAGCGGCAGCGACTGCGGCCTCAAGATCACTCTTGGTAGCATGCGGCAGTTCACCGAGCACGGTCTCGTCTGCAGGGTTGATGACATCGCGACCGCTTCGAGTTATCCACTCACCACCGACAAGTAACTTCAGATCAGGGTATGTACTCACCCTGGTCCCTCCCGTCCAATTTATGATTTGAGTGTTCAATGCCAACGTACCAGGTCACCACGAACTATAGGACCTCCATCGTAATGTATGCAAGTGTATTCATTTGCGAACGCGGTCGAGTGTGCTGCAGGTCCGAGATGTCTGTTGTCTCTGGCCAGTAGGCAGTTGACACACCAATCAACCTTCACTACCGTATGGCGGATCAAATCCGTAAATATGGTGGGTTGGCAAGCAGCGTGCCTGCAGCCAGGGAATGAGTGGGTGATTGGTGGATCGACATTCAGGTGAAGATGTAGGACAGCAGCGAGTATTCAAACGCACGTTGATCGTCGTCGCGTGTGCCCAGGTGCTGGCCGGTCTTGGGCTGGCCGCGGGGGTCACCGTTGGCGCGCTGATGGCTGAGGAAATCTTGAACTCAACGGGTCTATCGGGTGTCCCAAGTGGATTGTTCACGCTTGGCTCGGCCTGTGCGGCACTCTATGTCGGCAAGCTCTCGCAACGTTTTGGCCGGCGAGTCGGGTTGAGTACCGGCTACCTGGCTGGAGCGCTCGGTGGTATCGGGGTCGTGATCGCCGCGATTTACAGCAACCCTGTGTTGCTGTTTCTCTCGTTTGTGGTCTATGGATCGGGGATGTCCACGAGCCTGCAGTCGCGCTATGCCGGGACAGACGTCGCGACGGCGAATCGCAGAGGGCAGGCGGTCAGCACGGTTCTCTTTGCGACCACGCTCGGCGCTGTCGCTGGCCCGAATCTCGTTGATCCGATGGGACGGGTTGCCAAGGCGCTCGACATCCCTGAGCTTGCCGGGCCGTTTCTCTTGTCGATTGCTGCCTACGGCATCGCGGCGACGATCTTGACTATCTTCTTGCGCCCCGATCCACTGCTCTATGCGCGTAAGGTGGCTGCTGAAGCTACTGTTGCCAGCAAGCGCGTGATCGCGGAAAGCTCCGGCGGTAGCAGACGTGGACTCGCAATGGGCGCCATGGTCATGATCATCACTCAGATGGTGATGGTGGGGATCATGACGATGACCCCGATCCATATGCGTGCGCACGGGCACGGCCTCTCAGCGACGGGACTCGTCATCGCGGTCCATGTGGCTGGCATGTACCTGCCATCGCCGGTCACCGGCTGGCTTCTGGACCGCATCGGTCGAGCGCCGCTGTTGCTGGCGGCTGCGCTGACGCTGCCGGTTGCCGGAATTATTGCGGGATTTGGGCCGAGCGATTCAGTGCCGACGATTGCTTTTGCGCTCTGTCTCCTGGGTATTGGTTGGAATCTGGGCTTGGTCTCGGGCACGGACATGGTCACTGAGAACACGACGCTGGAGAACCGAGCATCGACACAAGGCTCGATTGATGTCGGTGTGGCGCTGTCTGGTGCCGGCGGCGGCGTGATGAGCGGCGTGGTTGTGGCCTCGACCAGCTATGCATTCCTGGGGGTACTCGGAGGCGTGCTGGCTCTCGCGCTCATCCCGATCGTTATCTTGTCCTCATCCCAATCGGTGGAACAGGCACCAGCAACCTGATGATAAGAGACTGACTTCGAAGCGCGCACTTACTATGATTAGAGTGGTGCCGAAGGTGGGAGTCGAACCCACATGGGCGTTAGCCCAACGGTTTTTGAGACCGCCGCGTCTGCCATTCCGCCACTTCGGCCGGGATTGGGTGGCGCAGCACACGCTCCCATACCCAGTCGGTAAGTATAGGTAGCCGGAGCGTTGCCGCACAAGGCCGTAGTAGGTATCGTATCTATTTGCAATCTGTGCCGGTTTTGGTCGAGAGACGTCCAGGCGGCGTAGCTCGACGTATTGAAGGTGCGATTTGAGGCGCGGGCTGCTGTAGCAGTTGTAACGCTTCGAGTTTCGAAATGTTTTCCCACTTGGCGGGAGGAACATGTCACGACAGTCAATAACCCGAGCATATGGGGGCGCGGTGATAGCGCGGCGTTCGATGGGTCGCACCGGTGGTAGTTATACGACCGGTAGCGAGGATATTTTTGCGGTTAACCCCCTCAAGCGTTCGGCAATCATTGCGGGCTGCGGTTGGGCATTCCTGCTCGTGCCGCTCATGCTGCCCGACAATCATGTCTCGTCAGTGCTGCTCATCAGCTTCGGTTGGCTGGCGGCGGTCGCAGTCATCTTCGTGACGCCAATCCTGATTTGGTCGCTAGCGGAAGTCATCTGGGATGCCATCCGCCAGCGACGTAACCCGACGATTCATCAGCTGGATCTCAGCCCGCGTGCGCGGCATCTGCTGCTTCGCTTCGGCTATGACACGATTGAGAGCATCGAATCCGCGCAAGATAGCCAGCTCTTGCTGCTCTCGAACATGGACGCCAGGACGGTACGTGAGATTCGGCGAGCAGTCAGCATCTGGCGCTATCAACGCTGGCAAGCGCAGGGCTTCCCGGCTCACGACATGCCATAGACCCGTCGACTAGCTGGGAGCCACCCAGGTCTCTGAAAATGCCAGGAAGCAGGAGCTGCCGACGCTGCCATCGTCGTTGGTGCGGGTGCGAACCTCACCGCCGACCGGGATATTGCTGACCCGGATTTCGGCCTCCTGGCAGGGACAAATGACCGTCATCAGCTCCCAGGAATTCTCGCCGAGCTGGTAGTCGGTGCGGTGAACGCGCTGATAATCGAGCACATCCCACCAAACCAGCTCAATGACCTCGTCGCCGGTGTTGCACGTGACGCGGTGGTACCAACGGCTGTCGGAATCCTGGAAGAATCGTGCGTGCTCCGGCTCGATGGTGTCGAAGCCAAGAGCATCGAATCCTGCGAAGTGCCTGGTGAACTGGTTGGTGACCAGACTGGCGACGCCCGGATTGTCGGTATAGATCGCATGCAGCCCGTGCGCCCCGCCGGGCGCGTCGGGGTCAACCCAGATCAGCAGGACGTTACCTTCGCCGTGTTCTGAGTAGACGCACCGCCAGTAACTGGCTGCAGCTACGCGCTGGTCGCTATTGGGCTGGAAGAGGGTCAATCCGGGGTTCTCACCGGAGAATACGACGGTCATCAGGAATCCTCCTTCATTTCACCGCTGGCGATTCGATTGTCGATCAATGAGCAACCATACACGTTAGCGAAAGGGCGCGGAATTCCATCCGCGCCCTACAGGTACTTGTGGATCGAAGCTCTGGCTAGAAGTGGATTGACACCGTGGACCCAACGTTGAGGAAGGTCCAGAAGAAGTAGGCATCGTCATGGAGAAGCCCCACGCAGCCATTGGAGCTGAAGCGCCCAAATGAACTCTCCGGAGTCCACCAATTGCCGTGCAGTGCGTAGCCACCTGACAAGAAGTATTGGGTGTACATAACGTGTTCCAGATAGTAGTACTCGGGATGTCCTGGCGGGAAGCCGACTGTTGAAGAGTCCATCGTCTCGTCTTCCACACGGTACTGGACCTGGAAAACGCCCTTCGGGGTGCGCTCGTCACGACCGGCAGTGATGATGGCGACGTAGAGTGGCGTTCCACCGTCGTAGGCGATGGCGTAGAAGTCGGACAGATTCACATCGACCCAATGACCTTCATAGGTGGCAGGCGGTGTCGGGACCACGAGCGGGTCGAGATATACGGCGGCGACATAGCCACCAGTCGATAGCTCGTACCAGGCGTCGCTGCCTTCCTCCACGGTGCCGCGCACCATGCGTTCGATCTTGAGCGGTCGGTTCTGATAGACGAGATCGATCGGTTCAGCGTTGATATCGGGGGTGCTACGAACATAGAGCGCACCGATGGCGACCTTGGCCCAGCGGCCTTGCTCGCCATTCACCAGCGCTTGCTTCCAATCGGCGCTGAAGACGCCAGCGTCGTACTTCACTGCACCGGGGCTCATAGTGACGGCCTTGAAGTCGACGTGATGATTCTCGCCGTACTCCTTGCCGAGGTGGCCCAGCAGAATCTCGTACTCATTGCCGGCATTCTCGGGGTGCCACTCGAAGCGAGCACGCTCGAAATATTGAACGGTGAAGCCGCCCTCTTCAAATTCTTCGGAGATTGGATAGCCGAAGACCTGTACACCGCCGCGCTCGTCCCAGAATTTCTTGAAGGCGTTGGAGAGTGTGTGGCTCGTTTCGGGGAACCAGTAGTAGGGATCGCCAGGCTGGTAGCCATCAGGCTTCTGGACTGGCTGGAACGGGGCAGTGTGCTGGAGCAGCTTGCCCTTCTCTCGGCCCAGCAACGTGCCCTGGATGACCCAATCGGTGCCTGTATTTTCGGGCCAGAGCTCAAGCCGTGCGCGCTCGAAGTACTGGACGGTCTGACCGTTCTCGACGAAGGCGTCGGTGAGCGGGAATCCGATGATCCGGAACTGGCCGTTCTTGAGCCAGTAGTTGAGGAATTCGCCTGAAAGGTGATGCCCTGTCTCAGGGAAATAGGCCTTCTCGGGCATGCCATTGACCATCTTGATCTCGACACCGAGCTTTTCCTCGGCGCTGGCTGGCTCTACGGTTACTGCAACCAGGCTGATGAGCAGCAAGAGTATGCCGGCCAATCCAAAGAGCCGCTGGGCTCTGGGCAGCACGGATGAGCGCGCTGGCATAAACTCCACCTTTCGTGAACGACAACGCACGACCCCGAGCGAAACGAATCCATCAATGGAGGCGCCGCCGGTGACAACGCCTGTTTACCGGTCGCGATTGTTACATATCGTTCAACCCAGGTGGTCCATGCGTCGACCTAGCTTTAGTTTAGTAGATCCGAATGGTTTAGAGCAGGTATAATGGTATGAGCGTTATGAAGATGGACGGGACCGCATGACATGAGCCGACCAAGAGAACTTGTGCGTGGTGAGACCTCAGGCTGGCGCCCCGAGCTGGCCTGGCTTGTTGCGGAGCTTGGCGCACTCTTTTTGCTGTTCATCGTCGCATTCACTGGTCGCGATCACTTCAGCGACGAGATCAAGAGCGTTCTCAGCGTGCTATCAGTCGTGGCTGGGCTGATCGGCGTGGCTGGCGGGCTCGTTGTGCTTGGTCGTGGTGTGATGCAGCGCCCAACGCTCAAATGGCGACTACCGCTTGGTGGTCTGATGATCTTTTTTGGTGGTTACACCATTGTGCATATCCTGAGTTGAGATGATGCTCAGGTGACGTGTCGAAGCAGGTGCGATGGAGATTCGTGATCGCGGCAACGGTACACAGCGGACATTGCCTCCGACGCCCGTGGCAGAAAGCCGCGTCGTCAAAGACGTGCCAACCGTCGCCGACGAGAGCTCGACGCCCGCTGTCGCCCGCTGGCGGCGGACGTTTGAGTCCCTTCAGGAGCGTGACTTTCGCGTGCTCTGGCTCGGTATGCTGCCCGGCACGTTCGGGATGCAGATGGGCTTCGTCACCAACGGATATCTGGCCTACGAGCTGACTGGCTCGGCTGCCGCAGTCGGCTTCGTCGAATTTGGGATTGGTCTGCCGCTCCTGGTCTTCTCTCTTGTTGGCGGTGTCGTTGCCGACCGCTTCCCGAAGAAGCGCGTATTGCTCGCGACGCAGTCGGCGGTTGGGATTGCCGGGCTGTTGCTAGCGTTTCTGGTCATCTCCGGGCTGATTACCATCTGGCAGATGACGCTGGTTGGCGCACTGCTAGGCACGGCTTTCGCCTTCAACATGCCGGCGCGGCAGGCCTTCGTTGCCGAGCTGGTGAGCCCGCCACGCATGACGAACGCGGTAGCACTCAACAACACTGGCATGAATATGGCGCGTATTGTCGGGCCGGCGCTGGCTGGCGTGCTAATCGGTATTCCATTCATCGGGATCAGTGGCGTCTACATCATCATGGCGGCGCTCTACGGGATCGTCGTCGTTTTTCTCTATCAGCTTCCAGATCGACCGGCCGCTCTCGTCAGTGGGCGCTCGACCGGATTCCAGCAACTCTTTGACGGCATCAGGTATATCTGGCGACATGCGACGCTGCGCGGGCTGATGGTGCTAGCATTCGCGCCGGTCCTGCTGGGTATGTCCTACATGCCACTGATGCCGGTCTTCGCTGAGGAGGTCTTCAGCGTCGGAGCGACTGGGCTGGGTGTGCTGATGATGATGAACGGTGTCGGCGCGCTGATCGGGTCACTTGGTATCGCGACCTATAGCGATTTCAACC
>CAYNTE010000011.1:0-33916 GCA_964399615.1 uncultured Thermomicrobiales bacterium | reverse complement strand
TCACCGAGGGCGGCTAGCCAGGCCAGTGAGAAGGGGGAATGCCCACCGGTATGTCGCCATGGCTGGAAATGGTCACTGATTGCGACTGAGTCGAAGCCGACCTCTTCAGCCAGCACGCAGAATTCGAGCAACTCCCGAGGAGCGAATTGCTCTGCGGATGCTTTGTAGCCAAGCGTTAGCACATCTGCACCATCTTTCATGAACCGCCAAATCCCCGAGCGATGACCCAATCCTTTGATGTATCGAGCGAAGCTGCCAGCGAATCGGTGATCTGTCAGTTTCGTTCGGTGACCAAGCATCGCTAGTACTTCAAGCTACCAGATTTGCTGCTGGAGTATGAGATTCGCTAGCGAGCAGCTGTCGAATGTTGACAGATGAATTGCAGCTCCTTATACTGACGATGCTTCGTGTACTAATGTATACAACGAGATCATAGCAGATAAAACCGACAGTGGGTGGGTATTTGGCAAACGAATTACTCGCTTCAGCGCGGCAGATATCTAGGGTGAGGGTAGATGCGATGTTCCCATCGATGGGGTGGATTAGCAGTACACGCGGCGAGAGGAGCTAGCGGGATGAAGTTTGGGATATCACTGTTTGGTCACCACGACCGAGACGCCTCAAGTGTCGAGAATTTTGAATCGGTGCTTGAGCTGGCACGGACCGCTCGTGAGGCCAACTTTGATTTAGTTTCTGCCGGGCAGCACTACCTGGTTGAACATTTCCAGAAGTTTCAAACCGTGCCAGCGATGGCACGCATATCTGCGGAAACAGGCGACATGCTCGTCAACCTTCTCAACCTGGTTCCCCTCAATCACCCAGTGCGTCTCGCTGAAGAGATTGCAACGCTTGATGCCATGACCAATGGTCGCATGGTATTTACGCCGTTGCTCGGGTATTCGCAACACGAATTCGATGCATTCGGGATCGACAAGAAGACCCGGCGCGGCCGGCTTCTCGAAAGCATTGAACTGATCAAGCTCCTCTGGTCCGAAGACAACGTGACATACGAGGGCAAGTACTATCAAGTCCACAACGTGACGATCAATCCCAAGCCAGTTCAGAAGCCACGTCCTGCTATTTGGATGCCCGCCGACGCCACCGCAGGCATTATCCGTGCCGCCCAAACCGGTGACGCGTGGTTGATCTCGAACCACGGGCGGATCGAAGAAGTAAAGGAGCAGCTTGAGGTCTATTGGGAACATCGCAAGGGCATAAAACAAGGCGGCAACAACCACGGAATCACGGTTCCGATGATGCGGGTGGCGCATATCGCCGAGACGCAGGAGGAGGCGCTCCGGGTTGGCCGGCCGCACATCGAAGACACATGGAAAAAGTTTTACGGGCAATTCGGCCAGGCCGACGAGATGGATGACCCGAGCGACTTTACCCAGGAATTCGATGATCTCTGGAAAGACCGGTTTCTCTTTACGACGCCTGAGGGGTGCATTCAGGAGATTGAGCGATATCAGGCTGAGCTCGGTGTCGACTTTCTGATGATCAGTTTTGCAGGCTCACGTGAAGAGAAGGTCCGGTCGCTGGAACTCATGGGGCGCGAGGTAGTACCGCACTTCAAGAAGTGATTTGCGGCGAACTCTGCGTGTGGTTTGAGAGAGGAGAAGGAAATGTCTGATTTGCAGCGAAGGATTCAACAGCTCCAAATAGGTGACATGGACCTGTCACGACGGAAGCTGTTGGGCCTCGTCGCGGCCGGTGCCATCGGATCACTACTCGCCGCTTGCGGTGGCGACGACGATGATGACGATGACGACTCGGCTGCGACGACAGAAGCGGAAGAGACTGAAGCGAGCGAGGAAACAGCCACCGAAGCCGCTGAGGAAACTGAGGCTGCTGAAGAGACGTCCGAAGAGTCAACGGCAGAAGAGACAGAAGAGGGCGGCTCGGAAGCCACCGAGGAAGAAGAGGAAACCGCGACTGAAGCCTCGACAGAAGAAGCTACGTCAGCTTCTACTGAAGAGCCCGCGGACGAAGACATCCCGGATGTCGACGAGCTGACGATCGGGACCAGAGGAGACATCGACATCCTGTTGCCCGATAACCTCTCAGGCGTCAACAACTACGCTGTGACGGGCAACATCTATCAGAACATCGTGCGCTACGTAACCGGCACCGCGGAGCTCGTGCCCGAGCTCGCACAGTCATGGGAAATCTCGGAAGATGGTCTGATTTACAACTTCCATCTGGCTGAGGGCGTCCAGTTCCACAAAGGTTATGGCGAATTCACCTCGGCTGACGTCAAGGGCCAGTTCGACCGCATTATGGACCCCGAACTGGACTCGTTCTGGCAGTCTCGTTATGACAGCTTGATCGACAACATCGAGGTCGATGGTGACTACACCGTGATCTTCAACATGCATGAGCCCTACACGCCGTTCCTGGCGCTCATTGCTGGTGACCGTGGTGGACCGATCTCGAGCGCCAAGGCCGTGGAAGAGCGCGGTCGCGAGGTCTTCAATCTGGATCCGATTGGAACCGGACCGTATCAGTTCGAGTCTTGGACACCCGGTACTGAGACGATCCTGACGCGCTTTGACGAATTCTGGGGCAAGAAGTCTCACGTCAAGACGCTTCGTCTGGTACCGATTCCAGATCAGACCGTGGCGAGCACTGCGCTTCAGACAGGTGAAATCGTTGCTTACCACCCGTTCCGTGATCCGGTTGTGATTGCGGAGCTTGAGCAAAATCCAGACGTTGTCATCGATCGCGCCACAGCGGCTGGCATCTGGGGTCTCTACTACCAGCTGAAGAATCCGCCCTACGACAATCTGCAGGTGCGCCGGGCCATCAACCACGCCATCAACAAGACCGAGCTCATCGAGCAGGTACTTCCGGGAGCGGCGATCCCGGCGGTCTCATTCCTGAGCCCTGCGCTCGACGCGCACACAGACGATCTGATGATCTATGAGTACGACCCAGAAAAGGCAAAGGCATTGCTGGCCGAGGCTGGGTATGCTGACGGGTTTGAAGTGGACTTCCTGACCACGCAGCTTGCACCGTGGCCGCTAGTCGCCCCAGTGATCGCTGCCAATCTCGACGCAATCGGGCTCAAGGTCAATACTCGGCAGCTCGAGCAGGCCACCTATCGCGAAGAGAACCGCAAGCTCAACTTCGACATCACCGTTCAAGGCAACGTGGACGTTCCTGATCCCGATAGCTGGGCCTATGTTCTCTGGCATAGCGACTCCTATCCGGTCAATAACAACTCCGGATATGACCAGGCAGATGACCTGATTTCGCAGGCCAGATTCGAGCAAGATCCGGACAAGCGGATCGAACTTTATATCGAGATCCAGCGGAAGATCGCTGAAGATGCGGCGTTCGTGCCACTGTTCCACTTGACCGACTCTCTCGGTCGGCGGGCGAATGTCCAGGGGCTGCGCCCAGGCATCATCAACGACTTCATCCTCTCGAATATCTACATCGAGGAGGAGTAAGTCGGCGCACGCTGGCGGTTGGTGTCCAGGCTGCCTTGGGTGGGAGCTGCACCGTCACCAACCGCTAGCAGCGTCAAGATCTCAAAGCCATGCTTTACACGAACGTTGGAGGCAGCCGAGCGCATGCCTCCAACGTTTTCTTCGGCTCGAATTTGTCCTAGCCGATTGAGAACCAGGCGCTGCGATCCAGGAGTTCGTGGAGGATGCTCTTTGCAACCAGCATTCCGCCTTGATTGTCCTTTGGGCCCGACAGGCGGTCGATCTCGAAGACGAAGGAGCCTGAGACGCCTTCGAGTTCGACGCGGTGGATGTCGGCTCCGATGGAGGGACCGAGTGTGATCTCGACATGTGTCTTGTCGAATCCAAGACCGGCAAGGCTCACAGCTGCCGCCACATTGACACGCGTCGGATATTTCAAGGCAGCTTCGCGCGCGGTGCCAGAGAACATATGCCGGGGTTCCGGATATGCAGCGATCTCTTCTGGACTGATGCCGGGGAAGCTGGTCCAACTGATGATGTGCTTGACAGAGTCGATCTCACCCATCGAGGCGGCGGCCAGGACATCCAGCGCGCCGATCGCGCCGGAAGCGACTCTCACTCGCCCTCCGCCAGTCTCCGAGGCTCGCTTCATCCTGGCCTCGAACTCTCGATCCGCAAATGCACCGACACCAATAACCACTAGATCGATTCCGGCTTCGAGGACGGCCGGACCATGCTGGATTAATCCGTCATGCCCGGCGATCTCTGCGACCACATCTATGCCTTGGGCCAGTAGCTCGTCCATCGTGGCGTAGGTGGGTAACGGCCGGTCTGGCTTCGAAGGATCGCGAACTACGGCGCCAACAAGCTTGATCTGATCTTCACGACCCATGGCAACGAGCTCAACAAGGTCATTCGCGATCTTGCCTAGCCCGATAAGACCTACACGTAGCGGCTGCATATATCCTCTTCGTCGTTAGATGAGTAAGTTACTCATTACATGATGCCATGGGATTGCGTGCAGTGGGCAGCTTGGAGCCGCGATTCTGCGCAACTCCGACGAACGCTGGAGGCAGCCGGAACCCTAACCGATCGAGAACGTCGCGTCTCTGACTAGCAGTTCATGGAGGATGCTCTTGGCAACCAGTTGGCCGCCCTTGTTGCCGTCGCTAACGGGCACCTGATGCATGTCGAACCGGAAAAACCCGAAGGAACCTTGCGCTTCAATACGGTGTAGGTTCGTCTCTAGCGTCGGGTCCAAGTAGATCTCGACCTGCGTTTCATCCAGCCCGATTCCCGCGAAACTGGAAGCTGCAGTCACGTTGACGCGTTTCGGAAATCTCAGCGCAGCTTCGCGAGCCGATCCCTTGAGCATGAGCTTCGGCTCAGTGAGCGCCGCGATTTCATCGGGATGCATCTCTGGCGTGTTAAACCAGTAGACGGTGTGCTTGACATAGTCGACCTTCCCGAGCGCAGTGGCCGCCAGAACATCGAGCGCACCAATTGCCCCGGTCACGACTCTCAGTCGAGCGCCGGCGGTGGCTATCGACTTGCGCATCCGATTCTCGAAGTCTTGGTCAGCCAGCGCACCGACGGATACGATGATCAGATCCGTGCCTGCCTCGAGAACGCTGGGGCCGTGTTGTATAAGACCTGCGTGGCCCGCAATCTCTACGACCACGTCGACGCCTTGGTCCAGTAGCTCTTCGACAGTCGAGTAGGTAGGCAGTACTCGGTCGGTTCTCGAAACGTCACGTACCACCGCGCCAACAAGGTTGATGTGGTGGTGGCCATTCAGCTCGATGAGTTCAATAAGATCTTGCGCGATGTCGCCAAGACCGATAAGTCCCACGCGTTTCTCGTCCATTTGCCCTCTTGACTTCTTCGCAAGGTGACCTGCCGATCAGCTCCGGCCAGGTCGCGCGTTCTTCATCGGTGGCGTCATGCTTTCAAAATGCTTCGCAAAGGCGGCGCCCCATTCAACCGTTCGATCCAGGACCGCTTGACCCTGCTCTGCGGAAGCTCCGGTAGGGTCGCCCGTGATTCCGGTGTCGCTCACCCAACCCATGTCGACATACATGTTGAACGTGATGTCCTCGAATTTTGACTCGGTGCTATTGAGCACCTGAAAGCCGTGGAGCCTGGACGGGCTGTCATTCCGCGCGAAGTCCATCCGGACATCCTCCGGACAAATTGCGAGCATGAGCGACGTACTCGGCTCGCCACCGTGACCTTTCGAGTTCTTGAAGTTCTCAATGAGTTCGGCCGAGAAGACTGTCGCGATCTGGGCAGGCCAAACGACTGCGATGCAGACGTCGTGGCGATCCTGCATGTCTCTGACGGCCGCCTCGATCGAGGGACGATTGGGTCCATGATTGTTGACGATGATGATGTGGTCGAACCCGTGATAAATCAGGCTCTCACACACATCTTCGACCATGGCTCGAAGCGTTTCAGGCCGCAACCAAATCGTGCCTTTTGACTCTCGAAACGCCTTCGAACAACCAAACGAAATCGAAGGCGTGACGTAGCCTCTAGTTTTCTCTGCGACTTCTCGGGCAAAGTACTCGGAGAGGAGTGTATCTTTGCCGAGCGGGCAATGAATGCCATTCTCTTCCACGGTGCCGACAGGAACGAATGCCAGTGGTTTGCGTTCCTGCAGTGTCAGGTCCACTTCCTTCGATGTCGAGCGAAGGAGCTCGATCTTCGTCATATGTTCGATCCTTGCCGAGCGAGCAGTCTATCTTCCATCTACAGCTGGTAGCGTTCGTAGTTGACCTCGCACGGATTGCCGAGGCTGATGTACGCCTCAGATCGCGCCGGGGCCAGAACGCAGGAGGCGAGCGTCACGCCGCCGTCGCCTCCGTGGCGGCAAATGCTTTGCGGTTCGTTCTCGTGATCACCGAGGTAGCTCATGATCGCGTCGACGTCGATCACGCCGCCTTCGCTCTCAGCCGTCAATACCTCGAGACGTGCCTGACGTGCTTGGGTGCCGCGGCGGTTCGGCTCGGTGTCTTCGGCGATCAGATTCGGATGGCAGTAGTGATTCGTGTGGTGGAGTACGGCATCGTCATCGGGATAGATGACCTCCTGGTTCTCCACCGTCATCTCGATGTCTGCCAGATTTCCGCTGATGTCGCAGACCATGAAGTTATTCGACTTGGCGCGTGGAACTCGCTTGCACAGCTCGATGACGCCGTCGACTGTTTCTTGTTCGAGTGCCAGTCTGAAGAGGACGCTGGTCGGTACTCCTAGGCGCCAGCCGCCACTGAACAAGACATTTCCACAGCGTCCGAGTCCCGCGCTGTTGATCCCGGTCTGGCCTAGCACACCAGCTAGGGTCCAGGTCAGGATCGATGGTCCTTCATCGGGATAGATGCGGAGGACCATGCCCAGGTCCTTGAGCTCTTCGCTCATATCAACGTTTTGAGCGACGATTGGATGGCCGTCCTGCGTCCGCGATCCTCCTACGCCGATCGTGGTGCATTCGTGATCGAGCAAGTTGAGACGTGAGTGTCGGGCATTGGCGAGTTCTGGGCGCGTCTGCAAGAGAAGTACCTCTCGCCAGGTAATGCCCGCTCCGTCTGCGAGACCTCGCATCTCATCGAGCAGATGATTCGCGTGCTCGGCGATGAAGGGTTGATACCGCTCAGCTTCGTCCTTGAGCAGTTCAAGTTTCTCGGGCGTATCGGCCTTCAGGAGCTTGGGAAATGCCTCCCGGGCTGCATACTGGATCAGCTCAGCGCACTGGCTGCCGTACTGATAGCCACGTTCGTAGGCTCCGCCTTCGACGGTGATGAAGGTTGGCTGCACCATTTTCACTGTGATCTCCACTCCATCTGGATCGGCCTCAACTGCCGAGGCACGCGAAACATCTAGCTGCTGGCTCTTCGGTGACTGCCTTTAGAGCTTCGGCATCGGGATCGTGCGGTCGTCGCCGGTCTTGCCTTCGAGCATGTCTTCCCACATGCCGCGGCGAACAGCCTTGCCACCCTCGACCATCAGCCGGCCGCGCGCGAAGACGTGGTTGATCTTGAAGTTGTCGTCGAGTGAGACGAGGTCCGCGTCGAGACCTTCTCGAACGCCACCCTTTTTGTGGTCGATCTTCAGGATGCGTGCTGGGTTGGCGGTAATGGTTCGGAGCGCGTCGGAAAGTTCGACGCCTTCGTTCTGATGCAATCGGACCATTGCCGGCAGCAGTGTGTCGACGCCCAGGTAGTAGATGGCGACGGGATCGCCGTTCTCATCGTTGACCGGTCCACCACCATTGCCGTCGGAGGTCATCGTGATGTTGCGAATCGAAACGCCCTCGTCGAGCGCCTTCTTGACGGCCTTTTCTGGATCGAGCGAGCCTGGGTGGCCCTTGGACGGCGAGTAGCTGGTCGTTACGTCGAGCGTGCCGCCCATCTTCGCGAACTTGATGTTCTGATCCAGATACCACTCGTA
Source organism: uncultured Thermomicrobiales bacterium (assembly GCA_964399615.1). Classification (GTDB taxonomy): domain Bacteria; phylum Chloroflexota; class Chloroflexia; order Thermomicrobiales; family CFX8; genus CAYNTE01. Next base: position 26,036 of record CAYNTE010000011.1, on the reverse strand, counting down.
TTTGTTGGCGTGGGCCGGGACGAACTGGCTGGCAGGAATTCCGGTCTTCTCAATAATCTCGAAGAGTGGTTCCAGACCTCGCTTGACCGTTGGCACCTGCAGGATGACGATACCGGGCTTCTTGGCCAGTCGTGATGCGAGCATCGCCTCGGTTGCCGCCTTGGCGATGTACTCAGTGCCAGGACCCATGGTGTCGAGACCCGGGCCGAGCTCCGAGAGCGAAATCTCACCGAGGCCCATGACCTTGTCGATGAAGATGATGTCGGTGATGATGCTGCCAGTGATCGTCACTGCGGGGTGGGTAACCGTATGACCACAGTAGATATAGGTGGTCATGCCTTCTTCTTCGAGCGCCTTCGCCAGACCATACAGCCCCTCGATCTGGCGGGTGGTGCTGTCGTAGCCAAGCGCACCGGCCGTCGTGGTGATGCCGGCGGTCGTGAACCGGGTAAGCGTCATCGGGGGCACGCGACTCGCAAACCCGGCTCCGCCGCCACCACCTAGGTAGTGGTTGTGGTAATCAATGAATCCAGGAACAAGCTTCTTTCCATCGAGATCCGTGACGGTCGTCGTCCCCAGTGACTCAGGGACCGAGATCTCGTCGTCGATCTTGATGATTTGTTCACCACAGATCAGAATGTCTTTCTTGCCCAGCGGTTCCGGCGCATAAATATCAGCATTCTTGATGAGCTGAAACATCCGTGAATCCTTTCTCCACCCAGTAATTTGAAGCCTACGTACCTAGCTGACCTCTTTGACCGACTCCTTCCGGCGACTCCCTGTAATTGACGTAATAGCTGCGACCTTGCTCGATACGCCAGCGTCGCGAACTGGCGAGATGTCGTGGCTCCGCTACCTGCCTCGAACGTGAGGATCAAGCGCATCACGGAGTCCGTCACCAAACAGGTTGATGCAGAGGACGAAGATCGTAATCGCAATAGTTGGTGGCAGTGCGACCCAAGGGGCGGTGTTGAGCAGCCCCTGGCCAGCACTAACTAGCCCGCCCCAGGTGGGGACATCCGGAGGGACGCCGACACCGATGAAGCTGAGGTTCGCCTCCAGAACGATGACGGTCGCAACACGAAGTGTCGTCACCACAATGAGCGGCGCAAGGATGTTTGGGAAGACGTGCTTGGTAATGATGTGAACGTGGCTTGCGCCGGCAACAACCGCACCTTCGACGAACTCTCGCTGGCGGACTGATAGCGTGGTGCCATACGCGAGACGGGCGAACTCGGGAGTCGAGGCGATGGCTGCGGCAATCACGACGTTCCGAAGACCAGTGCCGAGCATGGCCATGACGGTGATCGCCAGGAGGAGGAGAGGGAACGCCTGCAGGATATCGATTAACCGCATCAGCAGCGACTCGGCCTTACCACCTACGTAGCCGGCGACCATGCCAATGGAAACACCACAGACGAAGGAGGCAGCGACGGCAACGATGCCAACTAGAAATGAGACGCGTGTTCCCCAGATAACCCAACTGAGGACATCTCGGCCCCAGCGGTCAGTGCCAAACCAATGGTCCGCACTTGGCGCGGATAGTCGCGCAGGCAGGTCCTGCTGCAGCGGGTCGAACGGCGCGATGACCGGAGCAAGCAAGCCGATGACGATGATTGCAAGCGAAATGATGCCGCCGAACATTGCGCCCTTGCTTCGAGATAGCTCTTTTAGCACCGGCCAGCGAACCACACGAGGCACGCGCTCAAGACGGTCGAGATGTTCAGCAGATGCCGAGTCTAGGGCTTGTGCTTGAGCCTGGGTTTGGGTCTGACCTTTATTCCCCTGTAGCATCTGGACCTTCCATTACGCCGCTGAGCGTGCTTGCCGGATTCGCGGATCGATGAGTCCGTAACACAGGTCAACAAGGAGATTCACAAGAACAAACAGCACAACAAAAAATGCGATTGTGCCCTGGATCTGTGTGTAGTCTCTGGCGAAGATCGATTCGACCAGAAGGCGGCCGACCCCGGGGCGGACAAAGAGCGTCTCGGTGATGACGGTGCCGCCGAGCAGCTGAATCGCGCGAACACCGAGGATGGTGACTACAGGGATGAGGGCGTTTCGCATGACGTGGCCATAGACGACACTGCGTTCAGCCAAACCCTTGGCACGCGCTGTTCGGACGTAGCCCTCCGACATCGTCTCCAGTACGCTCGAGCGAGTCACGCGTGCAACGATTGCCCAGCCGTGCGAGCCAACGGCGATCGAGGGCAAGATCAACGAACGCATGTAATTCAGGGGATCGCTGAATTCACCGGCGCCTATGACTGGTAACCAGCCAAGCCTGACCGAGAAAATGAGTATTAAGAAGATACCGACGGTAAAGATTGGCATTGCCATGCCAAGCATCGCAGTTGCCATCACACCGTAGTCAAGGATCGTGTTGCGCCGCAAGCTAGCTGTTATGCCGGCCAATACGCCGAGCACTCCAGCCCACAGCAGTCCAGCAGCGGCCAGCGCCAGCGTGTGCGGAAATGCATCCAGCACACGTTGCATCACCGGTTGGCGGGTTCGATAGGAGTTTCCAAAGTCCAGCTGGACCGTATCGGTGAGGTACACAACATACTGTTCCCAGATTGGCCGGTCGAGCCCGAGATCGTGACGTACCGCTGCGATCTCTTCCTCCGATGCGTAGTCGCCAACCATGAGTTCGGCTGGGTCGCCAGGCAGTAGTCGGAGAACCAGGAAGAGCACGGTCAACGCACCGACAAGCGTTGGCAGCGTTACGATCAATCGATGGAGTATGTAGCGCATCTCTACAAATCCTCAGAAGTGGTGGCGCGAAGGTCTGGGCCGCGACTGTTGTCATAGCTCGGTGGGGTGCGAGAACCCGCCGCTGTGTTGCGAGCAGTCACCAAGACCGCGCGGTCGTTCGCCAGAGACGCATGAGACGGCAGTGAATGACCGATCAGGTTAGGTTGTTGACAGTCGACACGCATAGTGTGAAGCAACGCCCCCGTTTCACACTCTCCGTCGGTACCCAGATGCTCGCGATTACCCTGTGACCCGTGCACCCAGCGCCGGGCCAGACAACCCGTAGAGTCGCTGTTGTTCGCGGTGTATGCGAAATACAGCGGGTTTTTCATCACTTCGCCACCCAAGTTGGCTCTTATTTCGCAGATGTAATCTGCTAGAATCCCGTTGTATACATTAGTACACGAAATGACGAGTGAAACAAGGGGAGTATAAGTTTCCTGGCCTTATCTGTCAACCAACCGCAGCACTCCGGTAATTGACATCGATTCGGCTTGGAGGGCCATTCGACTACCACCCTGATGTGGTCAGAATCCGGCGTCCCAGACGAGGCAGCGGCCAGTTGCTAGCGTCTCGCTCGTCGAGTGGCCACCGAGTGAAGGAGGTGTCAACAGCGGTACTTGTCACGGTCAATTGTTGATACCGATGTAGCTGCGGTTGGTGATCGGGGTTCCCATCAGGAATTGCCGGTGACCGGCCTTGATTGGCAGGAATTGACGCATGTTCCTCGAGAAATCGCCACCTGAATCTATCGAGCGAGCTCTCCTCGCTCAAGCTGAGATCGTTTATCCCGCAGAGCGTATACCGGAACTCTTGCCGCGCATTCGCCACCTGGCCAACATGATGGCCGAGATTGATAAACATCGCATGGATCTACGTGAATATCCTGATCCGAATCACCTGCATGATCGGAGTGCCAAGTGAGCATGTCGCTTGATCTCACAGCGGTCGAACTCGTTGAACGCGTGCATGACGGTGTACTCACGCCGAGCGAGGTGGTCGACGCTTACCTCAACCGTATCGCTGAATACGATGACCTGCTCGAAGCCTTTGTGACCGTCGATGAGGAGCAGGTGCGGGCTGAGGCAGCGTGGCGGGGGCGTCAAATTGCTGCGGGAGCGCGCTTGCCACTCGATGGGATCGCCGTCGGCATAAAAGACAACATCGATGTCGCTGGGCTGCCCACGATCGGCGGTTTCGAGCCCTTCCGGGACGCAGTCGCGACTCAAGACGCTGCAATTGTGAAGGCGCTGCGTTCGCTCGGAGCAATTATGTTGGGCAAGACACACACGACGCCGTTCGCTATGAACGGTCCGGTGCCGACCAAGAACCCATGGAACCTTCGTAAAAGTCCGGCGGCCTCCAGTTCGGGATCGGGAGCCGGGATTGCAGCCAAGATGGCCCCAATCGCCGTCGGTACACAAACCGGAGGGTCAACGCTTCGTCCAGCCGCGTTCAACGGCGTAGTTGGTTTCAAGCCAACCTACGACTGGATCTCACTGGACGGAGTGATCCCAAACAGCTGGTCAATTGATCACTTGGGCCTCTACGGGACCACGGTCGCAGACGTTTCTCTGGTGTTCCATGCGCTGCGCGATAGTGAGCCCGGTCCCGTTGTTAACGGTACAGACAGTCTTAAACTCGCGTTAGTTTCGGATTTCATGGAAATGTCGTCGCCAGAAGTTGCCGGCCATTTGCGCTGGGTGGCGGATCAACTCGAGAATGCCGGTGCGACGGTCGTAGAGGCACGCTTGCCCGCACCGTTCGAGCACTTATTTGCAATCCATCAGCTCATCGTTTCCGCGGAGCGCGCGGCAGTTCACCAGGAAAACCTCGCCCGTCTCTCTGAGTACTACGCGCCGGATGCTCACGCAGTGCTGGACGCGGACGCGCTGATTCCATCACTGTACGTCGCACAAGCTAGACGGCAGCGTCACGCGATGGCGGAGACATACCGCGTCTTTATGCGAGACGTTGATGCGCTGATCTTCCCGACCGTCACGACTGTGCCGTGCGACCGCGAGCAGACTGGAGACTTCCGGCTTCAAGTTCTGGGGACGACGCTTGGTCTGCCCGCGTTGTCGCTGCCGACTGGCCTGAATGCGGAAGAGCTGCCGTTCGCAACGCAGGTTGTTAGCTGGCGAGGTGATGAGGCACGGCTGTTGCGAGTTGCCGAGTGGATCACGAGTGTCGTGCCGCTCATTGGAAAGCCTGATCTTGAGAAGCTGCGAGTCTCGGCGTAGCCCTCTCGCTATCCATCGCCACGAACCTATTCAAATAGAGCCAGCGGAAGGAATGTAACCACCTCCCGCTGGTTTCACTGTTTGTGTTGCCTGAGCGATCGAGCATCAGAGCCTGTCACGGCTTGCCTACTGGCTGTAGTCGTAGCCTTCGGGATCTATAACGGCCTCGATTACTGCTGGACGCTCGGCTTGGAGCGCCTCGCGCAACGCAGCGGCGCATTCCTGGCGGTTGGTCACCCGCCGGGCGAAGAGGCCGAAGTCGCATGCGATGTTGGCAATTGAGACATCTGAGAACTCGGTACCAACTGGGGGGAATGAGCGGCGCAACTGCTTGATCTTGATCGAGTAGAGCGACTGGTCATTCATCACCACAACCACGACCGGCAACCCGGATCGAGCGAGCAGCTCAAGCTCGCCGGTGTACATCAGATAGCCACCATCGCCGATCACCGAAACGACCGGCTGAGACGGATAGGTGATCTTGGCGGCGAGTCCAAATGGGATTCCGGTCCCCATTGCAGAGATACCGCTTGAGTTCAGGAATGTATTGGGAGAGGTCGACTGCCATTGCAGCACCATCAGGAGCTTGTGCGATCCAACGTCTACCGTAATGATGCCGTCGCTTGGCAACGCGTGTTGGAGTTCGCTTACGACGGCTTGCGGCCACATGGCCCCACTGGGCGACGTCTCAGACTTTGGAATCAGCGCGTCAAGGATCGAGGCGCGAAGTTCGGCCGCTGTGCCGTCGGGCCATGATTCGCTCGCCTCAGCTTCGGACGCCAGCGCAGCAAATATTTCACGCAGTGGCCCACTGACGACGAGTTCAGCAGGAAGTCCCGGGTCTGCAACCTCGGTCGGAGAGAGCGAGACGACCGGTCCAATTCCTTTGCACGGCTTGAGGAATTCAACGCTATCAAGCCCGCAGGCAAGCACCAAGTCCGACTGCTGAGCAAGCTCGACGATTGTCTGGTCTCTGTGGGTGCCGTAGGTGCCAAGGTACAGCGGGTGGTCGTTCGGGAACCAACCCTTCATCTGTGGTGTATCGGCAACTGGACAGTTCAAAGCCTCGGCAAGCTGAACCAGCTCGGCGCCAGCTCTCTCAAATGAGACGCCAACTCCAGCAATGATCATGGCGCGCTTCGAGCCGCGGATGTAATCGATGACCGGTGTGAGGTCGGGGACACTTCGACGCGTGGAAGTAGACCGGTCGATGGTTTTTGGTGGGGCGACCGCAATTTCCTTGCTGGTCTCAGGTGCGGGAAATGCGAGAAAGGCAGGTCCAGGGAGATCTCCGGTTGCCGCCGCGAGGAGTTTCGGTAGATCCTGCGGAAGGGACTCTGCTGATACTTGGACGCTTGCGCGAGTGATTGGGGCGAAGAGCTCGGCGAGTGGTAGGCGCTGGTGTGTGGGTGCACCGGGCTCGACAGCATGATCGCCGGTCACCGCCAGAAGCGGCATGCGATCGAGGTGCGCCGCGCCGATACCGCTCGTCAGATTCGTCGCGCCAGGGCCCCGTGTCGCTAGTGCAACGCCGGGAGTTCCCGTCAAATGTCCGCGCATGCTTGCCATAAACGCTGCTGTGGACTCGTGGTGTGTCAGCCAGAAATCCAACCCAGCACGTCGCGACGCCTCGACGAGTTCAAGCGACTCGGTGCCGGGGAGCCCAAAGACCTCTCGTACGCCATATGCCTTGAGGTAATCTGCCCAATACTGTGCGGCTTTCATATCTTGGTCGTCACCTTTGGCCTTCCCCATATATGTCTCAACCACATCGATGGAGAGACTGCTTCAGTCGACAGCGGCACGCTATGCACAGACCTTCTCGATTCGTGGTGGCGCCCGTGAACTGTCTGATTGAGGGTTGGCGTGCTGGAGATTGGGCGAAACCCAAGATGAGAGGGTCAGGTAGCATTGTATACGACTGTACACGATCAATCAATTGACAGCTTGCCAGCATCTAACTGAGGATGTCAGAGTGCCGCCACGATGACACCAGAATATGCCGCTACAGTTTCCTCCAACTGGCGCTAGTAACTGGTACTGGGAAGTGCCGTAGGTAGCTGGTCATTGTCGCAGCCCGCTGATCGTCGTTGAGGGGCGCAGCGGCTGGCATCTCAGCATACAGTGAAGTGCCCTAGCGTACCTTCGGGCTGCAGAGGCGTCCGGCGCTTGAAGCGATACGTTAATCAGAAGAACGTAGCCTCCTAGCGACGATCGGTGCGTGAGGCGATGAAGGTGTGGGCCGCTAGCGTAATTCGCACGAGCGCAAACACTCTCGCTACTGTATGGACTATGCTCAGAGTCCGTCTGCATAGACGGCTAATTGGGGTAGATGTGGATTGGAAAGCGCAATGAACGACCGAGACGAAGCCCTCATTGGGCCGGAAAACCCGACACGACCGATTGACTTTCGCATAACGCGGAGAGCGATGTTGCGGCGCTCGGCAGCTGTCGCTTTCGCCGCGCCAAGTTTCGCAGCTCTCCTGGCTGCTTGCGGCGGGGACGACGATGATGACGATACGAGCGAAAGCACCTCAGAAGCCACTGAGGCCGCAACTGAGGCAGCAGACGCCACTGAAACCGAGGGCGAAGCGGAAGCTACGGAGTCCTCATCTACAGAGGAAGCCGCAACTGAAGCGGAAACTGAGTCCGAAGCCGCTACGCAGGAGCCTTCTGACTCAGGCGACACTGCCTGGTACGTGGACGAGGCGCCGGGAGATCCCCAGCCAGGTGGAATGCTCAACTATCTGCTCTATGAAGATCCTGATTCGCTGAATCCAATCATTGGCCAGACCAGCATTGCGGTGCAGGTCACGACCGCAATTCTCGAACCGCTGGCTGAAACACTTCCAGACGGATCGTGGGCGCCCATCCTTGCCGAGGAACTTCCTACCTTGGAAAATGGCGGCGTCTCAGAAGATCTGCTGACCGTGACCTGGAAGCTGAAGGAAGGTGTGCTCTGGCACGACGGAGAGCCGCTGACCTCAGCTGATGTCAAGTTCACCTACGAGGCGGCGCAAAATCTCGAAGGTGGTTCCGCAGTTTCATCTGAATACGAATTGATCGAATCTGTTGAAACGCCGGATGATCTCACCGTCGTCGTACACTACAGCGACATCAACGTCGGCTACCTCGATCAGTTCAAGTGGATCATCCCGGAGCACGCAACCGGCGACATCTCGGACATGCTGAATTGGGAGTTCAATCGCCAGCCTATTGGCACTGGTCCGTTCAAGTTCGGCGAATGGATGGCAGCCGACCACATCACGGTACTGAAGAACGAAGACTACCGTGAGGAAGGCAAACCTTATCTCGATGGCATCAACTTCCTGGTGATCCCGGCTGAAGAGTCGCGCACGGCCCGCATGCTCCAAGGTGATGGGCATGTCATGCTCTGGCCCGGGTCGGAAGCTGGCGACCAGTTTGAATCGTCGGACGTCGTCCAGGTGCGTGATGCTCCAGGCATCTGGGTCACGCAACTCCGGTTCAACCTCTCGAAGCCGTACGACGGTGATGCCGGACCTGAGCCGCCACACCCAGTGCTCGGTGACCCGCGGGTGCGCCAGGCAATTGCCATGGCCATCGATCGGGAGCGCATCAACCACGAGATCATGGACACGCTTGTGATTGATTCGCCGCTCGCGGTCGGCTGGATCATGTCTGAAGTCGAGCCATTCGAATACGATCCAGAAGCTGCCAAGGTGCTTCTTGAAGAGGCTGGATGGGTCGATGAGGATGGTGACGGTATTCGCGAGGCCAAGGGCTCGGAATTTGCGGATGATGGCACCAAGATGGAGCTGACGGTGAATGGCTACACGAGCTTCACGCCGATCGACCTCGGCGAGCTGGCCATTCAGGAGGATCTCGCGAACATCGGCATCAAGCTGAACATCCAAAATCAGGACTTCGCGATCATCTTCGGCACTTGGGCCGACCAGTCACCACGTCTGCTTGGTGACTACGACCTGCTCTATTACGACTCGGGCTTTTTCATCGAGCCACACTCAGAGATCTTCGCGGAATTCCATTCGTCCGGCATTCCCGGCGAAGATAACCCTGCTGGCCAGAACATCTATCGCTGGCAACGGGACGACGTCGACGAGGCACTTGAAGCGGCAGGTGCGACGATAGATGTCGAGGAGCGTCGTGCGGCGTATCAGATCGTTGCGGACGCTATTCGCGAGGACATCCCGACGTTCCCGGTCCAGCAATTCACCGAGGGCAGTGCCTATTCAACTCGAATGCACGGCTTCATCGTCAGCACCTGGGAATGGTCGACTTGGGATTGTGAGAATTGGTGGCTAGAGCAGTAAATCTATGAGACCGACTTCTATTTGACACACTCGCGAAGGGTATTGACGCCCGATATTTCGTGTGCGACCATGCTCAACTAATCTGGGCAGCTCACGAAGTGTATGCGGGTGACGTTCGTATGTTGCCGCTACGAACGCAGATAGTCTAAGTCAAGAGGGGGTATGGACATGGGTCAGCAAGGTGATGATCTGCGTGCGATAGATCGCCTATTTACCGCTCGAGGCATGAGTCGTCGCTCACTGCTCCGGCAAGCCGCCGGAGTTGCCTTCGCGTCGCCAATACTTGTTACTGCGCTTGCTGCCTGTGGCGGTGACGATGATGACGACGATAGTGACGCCACAGAACAGTCGACAGTCGAATCGTCTGATGCAACCGAAGAGGCCGCGGCCACTGAAGAAGCTACAGAAGAGGCGACCGAAGAAGGAACGGAAGCGGCGACCGAGGACGCCACCACTGATGAAGAATCTTCGTCAGATTCTTCTGGCAACCAGAGCATGTCCTGGTATGTCGACGACCACCCCGGGCCACCGCAAGAGGGCGGCATGATCGGATTCCTTCTCTATGAAGATCCGGACTCCTTGAATCCGCTGATCGGACAGACGGGAATGGCCGTGCAGGTCTCCCTCTCGATACTGGAGCCACTGGCCCAGTCACTCCCAGATGGTTCGTATGATCCCGTTCTCGCTGCTGAACTTCCAACAATCGAGAATGGTGGCGTTTCGGAAGACTTCCTCACCGTCACCTGGAAACTCAAGGAAGGTGTCCTGTGGCACGACGGTGAACCCCTCACATCGGAAGACGTGAAGTTCACCTGGGAAGCCGCTATGAGCATCGAGGGCGGTTCCGCGGTCTCATCGAAGTACGAAGGAATAGCGTCGCTGGAAACACCTGACGATCTGACAGTGGTGGTCACCTATTCGGCGATCAACGCTGGCTATCTCGACCAGTTTGAGTGGATCCTGCCCAAGCATGCGACTGGCGACGTCTCGGACATGCTGAATTGGGACTTCAATCGCGAGCCGATCGGGACTGGGCCGTTCAAGTTCGCTGAGTGGATGGCGGCCGATCACATCACGGTCGTTAAGAATGAAGAATACCGCGAAGAGGGCAAGCCCTATCTTGACGGTATCAACTTCCTTGTGGTTCCTTCAGAAGAATCCCGAATCGCCCGCATGAAGCAGGGTGATGCCCACGTCATGCTGTGGCCGGGCCCGGAGGCTCGCAAGCACTTCTCGGATGCCGATCCGGCAATTCCGCGCTTCGGTCCGGCGATCTGGACGATGGGCCTGCGGTTCAATCTGTCGAAGCCATTCGATGACGATCCAGGTGTTGAACCTCCTCATCCTATCTTCGGCAGCCAGGATGACCCGCGAGTTCGTGAGGCGATCACTCTGGCGATCAATCGCGACAGAATCAGCAACGACATCGTCGGCCAGTCGAACGCACTCTATACCGACTCGCCGCTCTCAATCGGCTGGATCAACGCCGAAGTGGAGCCGTTTGAATACGACCCTGAGCGAGCCAAGGAAATCCTTGAGGAAGTTGGCTGGGTCGATGTCGACGGCGATGGTATTCGCGAGGCTCAAGGCGCGCCGTTCGCTGAAGACGGCACGAAGATGGAGCTGCTGATTAACGGCTACACCGGATACGCACCGATCGAGCTTGGTGAGCTTGCCGTGCAGGAAGACCTGGCGGCAATCGGGATCAAGACGTCGATCACCAACCAGGATTTTGCGATCATCTTTGGCACGTGGCAGGACGCTTCACCTCGGCTCATCGGCGACTTCGACATGCTCTACTATGATGCTGGCTTCTATGCCGAGCCTCATGCCGATATCCGGCGTCAATTCCACCCAGACATGGTGCCGAGTGAGGATAATCCCGCAGGTCAGAACATCTATCGTTGGGTACGCGAAGATGTCGGAGAATGGATCGACGCGGCCGGCGCCACAGTCGATCGCGAAGAGCGTCGCGCAAACTATCAGAAGCTTGCCGAAGCCATTCGAGAAGACATCCCATACTTCCCGCTCTATCACCTAGTCGAAGCCGATGTCTGGTCACTTCAGCTACATGGGTTCGCGGTGAACACGTGGGAAGAAACCACCTGGGACTGTGAGAACTGGTGGCTGGAACAATAGAGATTGCTACGTGGGTTTGGAATCTCGGGGGTAGAGGCTAATCATGGGACAGTATGTTGTACGCAGACTGATACAAGCTGTACCGCTTCTGCTTCTGATCAGCATCATCGTGTTTGGGCTACTGCAATCGGCTCCCGGTGGTCCACTGGGAGCCTACCTGCACCGCACCTCGATGTCGGCGGAGGACCTTGCCCGGCTTGAAGAGCAGCTGGGGATGAACGACCCGATCTATGTCCAGTACGGCCATTGGTTGAAGAAGGTCGTCACCTTCGATTTCGGCCAGTCTACGACTGAGCGGCGACCAGTGACCGAAGCGATCATGGAGCGTCTGCCGAACACGATCTACTTGATGTTGACGGCGTGGGTCGTCACCGTGATAGTCGCGATACCCATTGGGGTTATCTCGGCTATCAAACAATACTCGTGGTTCGATCATCTGGTTACGACGCTGACATTCGTCGGACAATCGATACCGAACTTCTGGCTGGGTCTGATTCTGATATTGATCTTCTACTTGACGCTGGACAACCCGTTCACTGGGGAACCGCTCTTACCCGCGGGCGGCATGTACACCTTAGGATCTGACTTCTCACTTTGGGACCGCATCGTCCACCTCATCATGCCAGTGACGATGCTGGCCGCTGGGTGGGTGGCTTGGTACACACGGTATCTGCGCGCCAGCATGCTTGATGTGATTCACCAGGACTATGTGCGCACCGCACGAGCGAAAGGTTTGCGAGAGAGCGTCGTCATCATGGGCCACGCGTTCCGCAATGCTGCGATCCCGCTGATCACACTGATGGCGCTCGACCTTCCATTCATCTTCTCGGGAGCGCTCTTTACCGAGGTGATCTTTGCCTGGCCTGGAATGGGCCGCTTGTTCTATACCGCCGCTGACCGGCGCGACTACCCAATCTTGATGGCTATCGTCATGGTCACGGCCACGCTCATCGTGCTCTCGAATGTCCTGGCAGACGTGATCTACGGCTTGTTCGATCCGCGGATTCGGTATTCATAGATGACACGTGAGATATTCGTCATGGATGCAGGGACGGTGATACGTGGCTAGCGAGCCCCTTCAGAGCCAAGCGGATGAAGCTCGAGTGCCAGGTGTCGAGTTGCAGCGAACGGACTCGATGAGCCGTCTGATCGTACGCCGCTTCTCCCGGCACAGACTCGCACTCATTGGGCTCATTGTCATCTGCTTGCTTGTCATCATCACCGTACTGGCGCCATTGATCGCTCCGTACGATCCAAACGTGCTCTCAGCGTCCGACAGGCTTCAGCCGCCATCTTCAAATCACTGGTTTGGAACCGATGCTGTTGGTCGCGATATTCTCTCGCGCGTGCTCTACGGCGGGCGAGTCTCGCTGGTCATCGGCATCTCGGCTACCGCGTTCGCTGTCGTCCTCGGAACGGTTGTCGGCGCTCTTAGTGGCTACTTCGGTGGCTGGATCGATAACGTCCTGATGCGGATCGTTGACGTGTTTCTCTCCTTTCCGTCGCTCTTCATCCTCATCGTTCTGGCAACCGTCATCCAGACCAATAATCACCTCCGGCCGTACGCTGGCAGTATCTGGCCGATAGCCGTGGTCATCGGGATGCTTTCCTGGATGGCGTTGGCACGGATCGTGCGAGCCACATTCCTGAGTATTCGCGAGACAGACTTCATCGAGGCGGCGAGAGCGGCTGGCGCGGGCAATTCGCGAATCATGTTCAGACATATTCTGCCGGGGGCACTCGGCCCGATCATCGTTCAGGCAACATTGCTCGTGGCCGTGACGATCATTACAGAGTCAGGTCTGTCGTACCTGGGTCTCGGGGTTCAACCGCCAACAGCAACGTGGGGAACTCTGCTGCAGGACGCTCAGGCACACATGCAGAACCTGCCACTCTTTGCCATTGCGCCCGGCATCATGATCTTCCTCACCGTGATGAGCATCAACTATGTCGGCGATGGTCTACGCGATGCGTTCGATCCGCACAGTCAATATTGATCTCTTTAAACTGCGATAGGCAGGGAGGGCGAGTTTCTTGAAGGATTACGGAAACTATAGCTTTTGGTTGGAAACTGCGGGTGATCTCACCCCGCGACCTCCGCTCGATGGCTCGGAGCACGTCGACGTGGCGATTCTCGGCGCAGGGTTCACGGGGCTCTGGACCGCATACCATCTATTGAAGCGCGATCCATCGCTGAACGTTGCTGTTGTCGAGGCTGAGATCGCCGGTTTTGGCGCTTCCGGTCGCAACGGTGGCTGGTGCTATTCGGGCTTCCCCGTTTCGGCCGAAACGCTCCGTGAACGGTACGGGGAGAGCGTCGCTCGATCGGTCGCCCTTGCGCTCTATGACTCTGTGGACGACGTCGGTGAGGTCTGCGCGGCAGAGGACATCGATGCCCACTACATCAAGAGTGGCGCATTGAACATTGCTCGTGCGGATTATGATCTGCCAGGCCTTGAACACCTCTATGAACAGTACCGGTTGCTTGGTCTGGATGATCATTACGAGCTTTTCGATGCCGACCAGACCGCCGAGCGCATTAGAGTGACGAACACGGTCGGTTCGTTCTGGATTAAAGAAGGTGCCTCGATTCAGCCGGCTCGCTTGGCGCGTGGTCTCGCTCGAGCAGTCGAGCGCCACGGAGGCACGATCTATGAGCAGACTCGCGTGACCGGCTTCGTGCCCGGTCCTCTACCTCGACTGGATACGCCTCGCGGCAATATCTCGGCAAAGGTCATCGTCCTGGCGGGAGAGGCCTACCTTTCGCAGGTCCCTCAGCTGGAACGTTCAATTATCCCGGTAACCTCGCATATGGTAGTCACCGAGCCATTGAGCGAGGAGATCTGGGAGCAGATCGGTTGGGAGGATCGTGCTGTCGTCAGCGCGCATGGCTCACAAGGGGCGTATTTGAACCACACGCTCGACGGACGCATTGCGTTCGGACCATATCGCGGCAACTATCCGTTCAATTCACGGATCGAAGACAGCATTGACCGAGACGAAGAGATCTTTGCTCACGGTCGCGATAGCGCCCGAGCGTGGTTCCCGGCACTCAAGGACGTCAAATTCACGCATTCCTGGGGCGGGGTCTTCGGGATGCCGCGCGATGGCATGCCGCTAATGCAATATGACCGCAAGAGCGGCATCGCAACCGGCCGTGGTTACAGTGGCCAAGGAGTTGCGGCTGCCAATCTATCAGGCCGTGTTCTGGCCGATCTCATCACCGAGCAAGACACCGAGCTGACGCATCTCCCAATGACACAGCATGTTGCGCGCGAATGGGAGCCGGAACCAATTCGGTGGGCCGGCGTGACATTCGTTCGCAAGAGCCGCCAGCGCCGCACTGCGGAGGTCGAGCGCACGGGTCGCTATCCTGAAAAGCCAACACTCGCGCAGAGACTGTGGGATCACTAGTCGCAACCGTCCGCGTACCAGCATCTTGCGCGATAATGCCCCTGCATCGCTCCGGTGTCTGACCATGCCGGGGCGATCTTGTCTTCGTCAGGCATGTCTGACGAGGCTACACTGAACACGCCAAGACACGAACGGAAGGACCACTTCGTGCGAGAAGCATCTGGACTTGAACCTGACGTCTTGGAGCGGATTGACTCGGTATTTGCCGAATATGACGGTGACGACGTGCCGGGCGCAGCGCTTGGGATCTATCAGGATGGGACGATTGTTCATACTCGTGGCTACGGGCAGTCGAACCTGGAGCATGGGATTCCAGTCAGCCCCTCGTCAGTGTTCCATGTTGCGTCTCTCTCGAAGGAGTTTGCAGCTCACTGCGTCACCTTGCTCGCGAAAGAGGGCAAACTCTCGTTGTCCGACGATATCCGGACCTATTTCCCCGAGATCCCAGATTACGGCGAGACAATCACCATTCAGCATCTGATCCATCACACATCCGGGCTGCGCGATCAGTGGGATCTCCTCGAACTGGCAGGCTGGCGTGAGGATGACCTGATTACTGACGAGGATGCGTTTGAGATCTGTGTTCGTCAGCGAGCGTTGAATTTCGCACCCGGCAGCCGGTATTCATACTCCAACACGGGCTACACGTTGCTCGGGCTGATCGTCAAGAAGGTGACTGGTCAATCACTGCGTGACTTTGCACATGACCGGATTTTCGAGCCGCTTGGCATGGCAAGCACCCACTTCCACAACAATCACAACGAGATCGTCGCTGGCCGTACTCATGGGTACGAGCCACTAAAGGACGGCGCGGGCTGGAGGGTCAGCAATCCTGTCTTTGACACGACCGGCGCGACCAGCCTGCACACAACTGTCGAGGATTTCGCGGCATGGGACCGCTACCTTGCTTCGTGGTTGACCGATCCCGTGAATGCGCATTTAGTCGAGCGCTGTGTGCTTACCGATGGCGAGGAGATTCCGTACGGTTGCGGGCTTGCCTATGGCAAGATCGGTGAGTTCGAGACTGTCGGGCACAGTGGGGCAGACGCGGGATACCGCGCCCACTACACGCGCATTCCGGAACGCGACCTGGCCGTGACGGTCTTCTGCAACCGCAGCACCGCCTCGCCTGCCCGACTTGTAGAGAGCGTCATCAAGATCTTGCTAGAGATCGAACCTGACGAATCTTCAGATGCCGAACCTGTGACGCTCTCCCACGAAGAACTTGCTCGCGTGACTGGCGTCTACCAGGATTCCAAGACAATGCTGTATCAGGAAGTTCATCTGGAAGACGGCGAGCTGACCTTGCCGATGCTCTGGGATACGAAGCTTGAAGCGCTTGCTACCAACCGCTTCCGTACTCTCGGCATGATCAACATCAATATCGAATTTGAGCTCGCCGGTGACGGTCCGGCTTCGAAGATGTCTTTCGGGGAGCATGGTGAGTTCCATCGCGCCGGCGACTCTGGCTCCTCCCCGTCCGATCTGAGCCAGTACGCTGGCACCTTCGTTTCAGAAGAGCTTCGGACGGACTATCAGTTCGCCCCGGAAGATGGGAAGCTGATGTTCAAGCGCTACCGATTCGAACCAAAGCCGCTACGCTACCTGATCGAGGATACATATTCGAGCTCCGGTGCGACGTTTGTCTTCGAGCGGGATGCCAACGGGCAGGTTACCGGGCTGCGATTGAACACCGGACGTTCGCAAGGCATGTATTTCGAGCGTGTTGGCCCTGCGTCCTGATCGGCTGGATCTTGTGCCCCGCGGTGGTTACGCCTCGGAAATGCGGCACAAAAACGAGTCAGATGTTTGCCGCAGATCGTGGATGAGCTTTTCCTCGTCCAGCACGGTTATTGCCCCATCGCGCATGACGATTTGGCCGTCGATTATGACGGTTCGGATATCGTTGGGCTGACAATCGTTGACGAACGTGCGAACCGGTTCGGTATTGGGCTGCCAGTGTAGCGCTGATCTATCGACCAGAATCAGATCGGCTCGCTTGCCTGGCTCGAGCGAACCTATTTCATCGTCCCAAATGCAAGCGCGAGCACCAGTGATGGTGGCCATCTCCAGGGTGACCGGAGCGTCCAGGGTCGCTGGGTTGAGCGACACATCCTTGTGAAAACTGGTGGCACTGGCAAGCTGGAACAACATATTGCCAGCGGTGCAGCTGTCGGTGCCAAGCCCCACGCTCATACCTGCGCCGACCATGTCCACGATGCGCCCCTTCGAGATAATTCCGTGATGGAGTCGCGCCGACGTGCCGGGACAGTGGACTGCCTTGACGTTGTCCTCCACCATCCAGGCGAGCTCTTCATTGCTACTGAAACCGTTGTGGACGGTCAGCAGATCTTCTCCGAAAAGACCAAGCTCTCGGAGACGGGTAAGCGGTCGGAGATTCCAGTGGTGCATTGATGCCGCGGCTTCGTGCGGGACGGTTGCAACATGCGTCCCAATGCCAACATGTTGCGTGTCAGCCAGCTCACGGATTCCGCGACACAGCTCATCGGACGAGCCGACTGGAAAGGCCAGGAAGTGCCAGGCACGGATTCGTCCATCTGCCGCCCCATGCCAGCGCTCGACTGTCTCTGCGGATTGGCGCAGCACTTCATCGACGTCAGCGATCCGCTCTAGGTGCCTTTCATTCGCCGTGAGATCGGTCGAGTGTCGGGTGACGATGCCGCGCATGCCCGCATCGACTGCCGCCTGTGCGACGGAGTCTGGTTGTCCTGTCGCCCCATCGCTAAAGCAGGTGACGCCAGATCGGATCAAACCAACGAACTCCGCCAGTGCTGACATATATGCTTCTTCTGGGGTCAGAGCGCCACCGAACGGCCTGGAACAATAACGAATCAAGGCATCGATATCTCCGCCATGGCCGAATGGTCCGCCGTTGGTCACGACTTGCGGCCACTGCCCATCCTCCCGCCAGGAATAGAGCAGAAAGATTGGATGCCGGTGAGCATCGACAAGTCCCGGAAGCACCAGCGCACCACCGGCGTCAATCGTTTCTGCCGCAGTGAATGTGCTGAGAACCTCCGAAGTTGGACCGACCGCTACGATGTCCCGGCCTGTGATCGCGATCGCACCGTCAGAGATGACCGTCCGGCCGCTATCCATCGTCACTACGTAGCCGTTCTTGATGATGCGATCTACCGTGGCGCGCTCATCTGACATTCCTGGTAAGGGTCCCTCCCACCAGCAACCTGCTCACTGTGTCGGACTCTCATGGACATCCTAGCGCGTTACAACCGCCTACACCCCAACAGCAATTTCCAATCTCGCCGAGATTGTGTGAGCCGACTGTCACTGTGGTACGCCGTTATTCTAAGGCGCACCGTTGGCGTAAAGCGCTGGTCGGATACTTGCTCGTCAGGCTCCGCGCCGCAGGCGGGGGTCGAGAAGGTCGCGCACCGTATCGCCGACGAGGTTGAGGCTGAGTACTGCGAGGGTCAGAACGATCCCCGGAAGAAACATCATCCACCATGCGACACGGATAAAGTTTCGGGCTTCTCCTAGAATGACGCCCCAGCTGGGGAACTCCGGCGGGAGACCGACACCGAGAAAGCTCAGAGTAGCCTCGCCTAGAACACCGTAAGCGAAGACAAATGTCGCCTGTACGATGATTGGAGCCCAGGAGTTCGGCATGATATGGAGACTCAGGATGCGAACGTCACGTGCTCCGATCGACTGCGCTGCTTCGATGTATTGGGCGCGGCGGAGCCCGATTACGACACTGCGCACCAGACGGGCAACCCGCGGGATATAGACGACACCGAGCGCCAATATGACATTGCGGAGGTTTTGCCCTGTCGCGGCGACAATGCCGATTGCCAGGATGATGCCCGGAAATGCCATAACTGCGTCCATCAGACGCATCAGTGGAGAATCCAGCCGGTCATAATATCCAGCCAGCAATCCAAAAATGATGCCGCCTACTGTTGCCAGCGCCATGACACCGAGGCCGACTTTTAGCGACGTGCGTGCGCCGTAGACTGTGCGCGAGAAGATGTCTCGGCCCAGATTATCTGTTCCGAAGAGATGCTGGCTGTCAGGCGGGATGAGCCGGTCTACGGGGTCAAGTGCTGTTGGACTGTGCGGAGCAATCGGCCCAGCGAACAGGGCCATGATGACAACCAGGATAAAGATAATGGCACCAACAGTCCCACCGACGTTCTGACCAGCTGCCTGGAAGACGCGCTCGGTAAGGGGACGTCCAGCTCGCTCTGTTCGCTCCAGTGTTCTGGTTGTCGCTTGCTCTGCAGCCAACTTGAGATGCCTCCTCTGCCGTCACCCTGGTGCTTCACAAGCACTAGCTGTAATGCAACCTTGGATCCAGATAGACATACAGGACGTCAACAAGCAGATTGATAATGACGTACAAGAAGGCAATCACGAGGACGATTCCCTGTACGAGCGGGAAGTCACGGCGTAGGACGGCTTGAATCAGCAGGCGTCCTACCCCAGGGATGTTGAAGACTTGCTCAGTCACTACCGCGCCACCCATGAGCACCGCGAACGACAGGCCGATGACGGTTACGAGTGGAATCAAGGCATTGCGCAACGCGTGACCGATGATAACCGTCCGTTCCTGGGCGCCTTTTGCTCGTGCAGTGCGGACGTAATCTTCGCCCAACACTTCCAGCATCATCGAACGGGTCATTCTGGCCAGGAGGGCGGCCTGGGCCGCACCGAGCGTGAATGCTGGCATGATCATGTATTTGAGGTTGTCCCATATACCGTCGGTGATCGGCACGTAGCCTGCGACAGGTAGCCAGCCCAACTTGACGCCAAAGATCCAGATGAGATTCAGGCCCAGCCAGAACGTTGGCATCGAAATCCCGACCATTGCGACCAGCATCATCCCGAGATCAGTTGGATGACCTCGCTTGATGGCTGAGATCACTCCCGTCGGAACCCCTAGTCCAATAGCCACCAGCGTTGCCAGAATCGTCAAGATCACTGTCGGTTGGGCGCGATCCATAAGCGCGTGGGTGACCGGCATATTGAGGAACAGGCTGTCCCCCAGGTCGCCCCGAAGGAGGTCGGCGAACCAGTTGACGTATTGAACTGGCAATGAATCGTCGAGACCGAGTCTGGCACGCATCTCTTCGACCTGCTCGGTGGTTGCTTCTGGACCCAGCAATACCGCAACTGGATCGCCAGGCGTCATATGCAGGAGAAAGAACGCGACGGTAGCCACGAGCCACATGATCGGGATGATGAGCAGCAGTCGCCGTGCGATATAGGCGATCATCGTTGGCTATTCCTCGAACCAGCAGTTCCAGAAGAACCAATCGGGCATTTCTGCGTAGCCTTTGAGACGATTCCGGTATCCACGGAGGTCGGCACCTTCGCAGACCTTAATCATGGCCGCATCTTCCCAGAACAATTGCTGCAGATCTTCGATGAAGCCCATCTGCGTATCAGGGTCCGTCTCCTCGATGATCGACGTTACGAGTTCATCCTTCTGCGGGTCACCCCAGAAGCCGGGCCAAGTCTCATTGAGGAAGACCTGGAGAATGGGGTGGTTGTAACTCGGGTGGCCGGTAATGAACATATCCCAGGCGCCACGCTGGCTGCGGGTGGCGACAAGGGTTGCCCAATCCATCACCTGGAGATCGATTGTCGCGCCAACAGCTTCGAGTTGTTCTTTGAGAACCAAGGCCATGTTGTAGTTGTAGGCGTATTCCTTGGTTGTGATCCAGCGAATTGCTGTGCCGTCATAGCCCGCATCGGCCAGCATTTGTTTAGCCTTTTCTGGATCATTCTGGTTGTAGAACTCCTTGCCCGCATCGGTGTACCAGGCAGTTTCAGGTGCTGCGAGCTCTGGCCCGAGTCGCCAGAACTGGTCGCCTCCGAATCCGGCACGTGCGACGGGTTCCATGTCTACGGCTGCCAAGAGCGCTTGTCGTAGCTCCTTGTTGGCCATCATGCTTTCATCAGATTTGTTGAAGTGCGGCCCGTAGAAATAGTTTGGAATTGTGATCTGCAGCGTCAAATTGGGGTCCGCATCGAGTGACTCAAACTGATCAGTATTGAGG
The DNA here is from genome assembly GCA_964399615.1 of uncultured Thermomicrobiales bacterium. Taxonomy (GTDB): domain Bacteria; phylum Chloroflexota; class Chloroflexia; order Thermomicrobiales; family CFX8; genus CAYNTE01. The sequence continues at coordinate 5,126 of CAYNTE010000011.1, read as the reverse complement.
CTGTTGGAAAAGTCGTATTGGTCTGTCACCAATCCATCTGCTCGCACGGCTGTTTCGGGCACCGGGATGAACTGAATTTCGTCGAAGTAGGCAACCTTCGTACCTCCGTAGCCATCCGGCCCAACATCCAGCGGAGAGTAGTCTTCGAAGCGGATGAGTGAGATATGGCGGTCAGGCAGAATTTCATTGACCATGTAGGGGCCAGTGCCGATAGGTTCTGACATCTCGCCTTCCATCGAGGCCTCAGCAATATCCTTGGGGATCACGATCGCGTCAGCCATCGAGAAGTAGACCGGTGCGATGCCGGTGGGTTCGTTGAAGTTGATCACGACCGTCATGTCATCTGGTGCTTCGACCGAGTCGACACGTTCCCAGAGTGTGCGGCCCCGTCCGGAGAGTTCGCTGAATCGATTGAGTGAGGCGACCATATCTTCGGACTTCATCGGATTGCCATTGTGGAAGAGAACATCGTCGCGGAGGTGGAAGGTGAAGACCGTTCCATCCTCGCTGACCTCAGCGTTGGATAGCAGCATCGGAGCCGGAGCGAAGTCCTTATCGCGGTAGTAAATGCTTTCGAATACGTGCCAGGACGTTCGCTGAGTCACCGTTGCGGTGGTAAAGGTGGGGTCGAAGGCGGGCGGGTTACCGATAATGGAGACTCGCATCACCCCGCCAGGTTGGCCCTCTCCGGCGGGCTCGCTAGAGCCTTCGTCCGTGCCTTCCGTGGCTTCCTCGTCTGTCGCGCTGCCTTCGCTGGATTCGCTTGTTTCTGCCTCTGTCTCTTCCGAGGCTGTCTCATCGCTCGACGCCTCAGTCGACGTTGATTCCGAACCACCCGCATCTTCCGTGGCAGTTGATTCTCCACTGTCGTCATCGTCGTCATCATCGCCACCACATGCTGCAAGCAGTGCGCTGACGACAGGCAGTGCCGCACCGAACGCTACCGAGCTCTTCAGGAACCTTCGTCTATCAATCGACCGCCGCTGAAGTATTGACTCAAGATTGAGATAGTCTCGTTGCATCTACAACTCTCCTGTCTAACCTCAGGCGGTTCTTCAGGTCCGGTGAAGGCCCAAGAACGCTCGCCATTCAATGTAGAGGCCCGCCTGCACAAACGTAGGCGGGCGTCTGGATTTCGCCGAGTGTTGAGCTGCGAATCGATGGCAATCAAATGTCAGCACACGGCTCGAAGAGCCATGACATTTGTCCATGCTAGTCGTTCGCCTGCTATTGCTAGCGAGCTTGGCACTCGTCAGATATCAGAACACTCGCACATACGCGCAAGTCTGTCAAGCAAGCCGTAACACTAGAACTCTTGATAATTTACATAAGTCGTAAATGCAATGCTTTGCTGGCGGATATCTCGAGGGATGTTTGCTGGATGTTTATCCACAGATTGGCGCACGATGATATCACCCGGCTGCCCATATACGTGGCGGTCCAGCAGGGCGATTTGATCGTGCTTTTCGGTATATGGGGCTAGGGTTGGCTCAGTTTATGGGGCTGTATTGGGGTTGCGGAGCACGCGGTAGAGTCGCCAGCGATATTCTCCAGGGAATTCTGCGAGCATCTGGGTCCATTCCGCTTCACCAGCCCAGAGGCCCGGGTAGGTGAGGTTCACCGCATCGAGAGCACCGGCGCCGTTGGGCGATGGCACGAGGATTGCATCGATCTGTCCGTAAGGACTCATCAAGATATCGTGGAAGTCACGGTCCGATGTGACGACGAATTGCTTCGAGTTGTTCGCTCTCAGGACGATTTGGCTGGATGTCAGGAACGTATCAGCCAGGACGATGTCATTGGGGTGCAGATTCAGGTACTCGACCACTCGGTCTGGCTCCTCAAAACCCGCAAGTGGTTCCGTCACGAAATAGTCGGAATCGCTTGCCATGACGAGATAGGTGCCACCGTTGCCCACCAAGACGATGGCGAGCAATGCAGGGATCGTCAGAAATCGTGGAGCAATCTTCTGGAGATGTCGAGCGAAGAGTGCCAGACCCAGTATGCCGAACGGGATAATCGTCATGAAGTAGCGCAGCCAGCCAAAGGACGTACCTTGGTAGAGCATGGCAATCTGAAGCACCGGCAGCGCCAGGCATCCAACAAGCACGAGCGAAGCTGCCCCGCGCTCGGCGCGATCTCCTCGCCATACCAGGTAGCACAGCCCGGCAAGGACCAGAATGACCGGAACGTACAACAGGAATTGATGGGAAAAGAAGTCCAGTGTCATTACGATGCTGCCTCTAGCCTCGTCTGCCAGGCGGGTATTGACACCAGAGGACTCGACGATCGCAGTATTGCCATATGAAGAGCGCAGGAAGAACAATGGGTCCTTCATAATGACCCAGTTAAAGAAGATCCAGACCGTAGCGACCCAGGTCAAGGGACTGAGCAACAAGATGACGCGACCCACCATTGAGTTGCGCCAGCGTTTCGAAGCGTCTGCTTGCGGCTCCCGATGTCCGTACCAGATCATCAGGACTACGCCGATCGCCACAGCCCACACCAGAACTTCATACCGGATCATGAATCCAGCGCTCATCCAGAGGCTGGCGGCTCCGAGACTCGCGAGATTCTCAGTATCAAAATACTCAATCAGATTGTCCGTTGCTCCAAGGAGCGCGAGGACCATCAGCATCTCAGACATGCCGTTGGCGGCGTAATAGATGACAAACGGATTCAGGCCGTAGAACAGCGCAAGCAGCCACGAGACAGTCGGTGAAAACCCAAAGCGCTTCAGAATTCGCCGGAAAATGAGAACCGAGAGCGTGGCAGCCACAGTACTGATGACTACAGAAGCTATGCCATCGGTCGTGAGCTCAGGCCAGACAGTCTTCAATGCGACCAGCGGAATGCTGAGTAAGCTGGGCAGAGGCGTCCAGATAAACCCAATCGCTTCCAGGTGAGGATCTCGGCTGAACATAACAAAGTGGGCGTTAGCTACTCGTTTGTAGGCGTCGCCGAGCACCCCGTGCTCGAGGACCAGCCACAACCCGGCAGCGTAGTAAAAGACCAGGAAGGCTGCGCCGGTCAACCAGTTCGTGACGTCGATTGTGGCTCGTTCACTCTTGGTTTTGGTCGGTCCAGCTTGAATTGCCGAAACGCGCAATTGATCAGCAAGGGTGCTCACTTGGCAACGGTCACTTTCTCCGGCTCCATGTGAATCATGGTCGATGTCAGGCCATGATCAGTCTTCTCCCAATAGGATGGCCGGACGATCAGCTGATAGAACGCCTTCCATGCAGCAATGGACATGAGTGACCAGTAAACGGGCGAGAGCGCTGTCCAGCCGACCAAACTCCACAGGTTGCGTCGGGCGACGGCGATCATATTGGTGTAGGTGAATGCAAAGCTTCCGATCACCAGATTGAAGGCTGCCACCACATAAACCCAGCTCGGGAAGAGTGTCTGGAGAACTTCGCCGCCGGTGAAATACCAGAGTGTTGTTATTGCGGCCAGAATCGGGTTCAGAAGCAGGGTTAAAATCGTTCCACCAATGATGAACTGAAACGACATGAACGCGCGTCCACCGATCGATTGCCACAACTTGACCGGCGAGCGCATATGTACCAGCCAGGTTTGCATGTAGCCCTTGACCCAGCGCGAACGTTGTCGAATCCAGTTACCGGTGCGTGAGTTTGCCTCTTCGTAGGTCACTGAATTCAAAACCGTCGTTCTATAGCCGAGCTTGTGTAGCCGGACACCGAGATCCGCATCTTCGGTGACGTTGTAGGGATCCCAAGCTCCAACTTCCCGCAACGCTGAGGTGCGGAAGTGGTTAGAGGTGCCACCGAGGGGAATGGGAAGGTTCTTCTTCTGCAGTGAAGGCAGCATCATATCGAACCACATGATGTATTCGGCAGTGAACCAACGCGTCAAAATGTTCTCGTGAGCGTTGAAATAAATGAGCTTCGCCTGAATACAAACAACCTCTGGGTCGACCTGCTTGAATGCGGCAACCGATTTGAGCAATTGATCAGGTTCCGGCACATCCTCGGCGTCGAAGATGACGGTGTATTCGCCGCGGGAGAGATGCAGCCCATAGTTGCAAGCTTTGGGTTTGGTCTGTGGATGCGACTTGGGAACTCTGACAATGTTGATGAAATTTGGCAGCCTCAGCGCGTACGCGGCCTCGAGCGTCTCTTGATCGTCGTCCTCAAGCAGGAGCTTCACATCGAGCCGGTCGTGAGGGTAATCCAGCTCGCTGAGTGCACGCCCCAGGATCGGTAGGACGGCGGCCTCGCGGAAGATCGGGACGAGCACCGTGTAGACGGGCAATTCGCTTCTCTTGAGCGCATCGATATCAGCTTGCGAGATTTCTATTTCTTCGGTAGCCAATCCCGAGTTCGAGGCAAGCAGCAATTTGTACACGGTGATACCCAGGTAATATGTCTGGACGATCGCGACAACAACGATGGTCGTCAACAGAGGCCAGAAGAACATGCCGGCAATTGCGGCGGCAACCAATGCAACGATCGCCCAGCGCTGCCTGAGTGTGAACGTCGTAGATGCTGAGTTCTGCGGTTGCGTTCTCACGAGTCCCGAGTGACTGTCGCCACTGAACTGCGATCCGTACATGACCTCCAGTGCCGCGTTAATGTCTCGCGTTCCGGTGATCATCGGTTGCACGCGGAGTCCTGTCGCCCGCTCGATCTCTGCGAACGCGGGTTTGCTCTCTAGTGTTGTTGTAGCGATCACGATGCTGTCGTCGACCCGCTCGATCGGGATAATCCGGCGGTCGCGCCAGAATTCCACTGGCATGCACTCGAACAGCTCCGGATCGAGATTATCAATGCCGCGCTGGCCGATTTCACCGAGCAAGAGGTCTGTGACTGGCACCCGGTTCTGACGGGCGATGGTCTCGGCCAGATCAATCGGGCGTGCTCGATTGTTGCTGACCAGGATTTCGCCGAGGCGTCCTCCGTGCTTTGCCTGAATCGCCAGCGCCTCGTCGAGCGTCGCCTTGGTGATGATGCCTTGCTCGACCATGCGTTGGGCCGTGCGCCGCTCCGCGACCCTCGGATCCAGGGGCGCGACAGCGATTGACGCCGGTGTCGGCACCTTCCAAGCTCGTGCGATGGCATCCAGGATTTCGGACCGGCTCGATCGCCAGATTCGCACCGGCA
>CAYNTE010000010.1:31086-33940 GCA_964399615.1 uncultured Thermomicrobiales bacterium | reverse complement strand
AAGAAGAGGCCCAACGAGTCTAGCCGCTGTACTTCATCCCGGCGGCATGCATGGTCTGGATCTCATCCTCGTTAATGACACCAGCGTCGGTCACCTCGCCAACGACGATCTGGTGATCGCCACCATATTCGACATTACCGTTGACAGAGACTTCGAGATACCCGACAGAATCGGCAAGAATCGGGGTGCCATTGGCGCTCTCGGCCAGCTCGATGTCATCGAACTTGTCGGGCGCCTTGTGATAGGGACGTGCGAGGCCGCGCAAGAAGGAGACGCTGTCGTTCTTGATGAAGTTGATCGCAAAGCGCTTGCCGGATTTGATGAGTGGCAAGGTGTAGGCATCGTTGGCGACGGCCAGGGCAACCATTGGGGGATCGAAGCCAGCCTGGGTAATCCAGTTGGCGGTGAAGCCATTGAAGGTGCCATCTTCGCCTTTGGCGGTGATCACGTACATGCCGTAGGGAACCTTGCGGAGCAGTAGGCGTTTCGCTTTGCTTGCGTCACCTTCGAGCGTCATGGAGACCATCCCTTTCGTTACTCGTTGCGGCCACTGTCTGACCGCTGGAAGTGCGCCCTGAGGTCATCTTGGGTAACCCTTGGTGCACGATCCTTGATCAACTCGCGAATCTGTTGTGGGGTGTGTTCGCGGAGCGAGGCGACCCACTCACGGTCGTTGAAGAAGAGGTTGATATCGAAGGCAAAGGCTTCTTCGCGCTCGGTGCGTGCCCACCAGGCGTAGAGATCGTCAAGAAAATCGAGCGACTGGGCCTCGACGCGGAAGAGGGCGATGCCCTGACCGCGCAGATAGGCGAGTGGTTCGCTGAAGTACACGCGAGCGCCGTCGCTCTGATCGATGATCTGGCGGATGGGATCGTGATGCCGGGGTGTGGAGCGGAGGGTGAAGATTGACCAGCCGACGTTTTGCGGCCGGGTTAGCTTCGGTTCGATGGGTGGCGCTGGGGTGCGCCGAAATTGGATCTTGATCATTGGTGGCTATCTACCTCAATCACCGTTCCGTGTCACTGTGCCTCATTGTACGGGATATTTTGCATTTATAGGCCGAACGCTAGGGCAGAAGCAATCCGATGGCGGTCATGATCTCGGGCGCTTCGATCCAGGGAGTGTAACGAGCCAGGCGCACGAACTGGTCGGTAAGAAGCATGACACCGATCACGATGAGGAAGATACCTGAGATGGCGGTGACGAGTCCGAGCCGGCGATTGAGACGTCGCAGGAAGGGGGTGATGGATCCGAATGCGACGGCGGTGAGGATGAAGGGGATGCCGAGACCGACGGCATAAAAGAAGAAGAGCAACCCGGCACGCGCGGCCTGGGTGGCAGCAACCGCGAAGATGCCGGAGAGGATGATGCCGATGCAGGGGCTCCAGCCAGCGGCAAAGAAGACGCCGAGCAGGAAGGATGAGCCCAGGCTCTCGCGCGGGAGCCAGTCTTGAGCGTGCACGCGGGCCTCGCGATCGAGGAATGGGATGCGCAGGAGCCCGAGCATGTGGATGCCGAGCAGTATGATGACGACGCCACCGAACCAGCGGATGTAATCGATGCCCTGCTGCCAGCGGGTGAGGAACTGGCCAACGGCGAGGCCGAAGACCGTGAAGAGCATGGCAAAGCCGAGAACGAAGGCGCAGGCATGGAGGATCAGCGTGCGACGCGGTGGGGCTTGCTCGGACCCGACAATAGTGCCGGAGAGGTAGCCGATGTAGCCAGGGACCAGCGGCATGACGCAGGGCGAGACGAAGGAGAGCAAGCCTCCGACCGTTGCAATCAGGACAGCTACAAAGAGCGGGGCCTCGGTTACTGACATAGATTCGAACGATATCCTAACGCGCAGACGGGACGGCCCAACGCTAAGAATACGTCACACGGCAAGCTGGTCGTGCTCCATCAGCACTCGACGTAATATCTTGCCGGATGGGGTCCGTGGAATGGCATCGGTGAAGCGCACGTCGCGAATCTGCTTATAGGTTGCTACCTGCTGGTTTAGCCACTGCATTAACTCCAGTCTTGAGATCTCGCCGCGAGGCACGACCACGGCGACGGGAACTTCGCCGCGTCGCTGGTCGGGACGGCGAAACACGGCAGCATCCGCCACCTGGGGATGGCTACTAAGGATAGTTTCAAGCTCGGCGGGGGCGACGGACAGGGCGTTGACCTTGATCAGCTCCTTGATTCGATCGACGATGAAGACGTTCTGTTGGGCATCGATGTAGCCAAGGTCGCCGGTGTGCAGCCAGCCGTTGGCGTCGATCATCTCAGCCGTTGCGTCGGGGTTGTTCAGATATCCAAGCATCACATGCGGACCGCGGATCCAGAGCTCTCCTGCTTCTTCGTACCCGAGGTCCCGGCCGTGCTCCAGATCGACCACACGAAGCTCGGTGCTCGGCATCAGGCGTCCGACGGAGCCTGGGACTGAGCCGTGGCGGCGGTCTGGACCAGCGGCGCTGACGGATGACTCGGTGAGTCCCCAGGCCTGGCCGACCATGGCGTTGGGGAAGCGGGCCATCAAGGCCAGTTGCATCTGAGCGGTGAGTGGTGCCCCGCCGCAGACGATGGCGTCGAGCGACGAGAGGTCGTAGTTGTCAACTCGGGGGTCATGCGCCAGGAGTGCTATCAGCGGGGGCGGCACGGCAACAATGGTGATGCGGTGCTTCTGGATCAGCTCGAAGAAGGAGATGGGATCGAAACGCGGCATGGTGACGACGGTAGTGCCGGACGCTAGCGGCACGGACAGGCAGACGATGAACCCCATGACGTGCGCGAAGGGCGCGATGGCGAGCATGGTGTCGCTGGCACTGCTGGCCATGACGCAGGACTGGAGCTGGCGCATCGCGCTGAC
>CAYNTE010000010.1:0-30986 GCA_964399615.1 uncultured Thermomicrobiales bacterium | reverse complement strand
CGGAATCGATGAGTTGCCGTCGAACTTCGCCCGGCGTCGCACCGGGATTGATGCCAGTGACGATGCCACCTGCGTACATCGTCCCCAGGGCTACTCCGGCCCACTGGGGCAGGTTTGGGGAATGAATGGCTAGCGTATCGCCGGGCTTGAATCCACGGGCTGTGAGACCGGCTGCGACCGACCGGATGCGTGAGGCCAGTGTGCCGTAGGTGACCGTCGCGCCGGTGGCTCCATCGATGAGCGCTGGGTGATCGGGTAGCTGATCTGCAACCTCGAGAATGATCTGCGGTAGCGAGCTGGTGACAGGATCGAGCGGTGGGTAGGGGCTGCGGTGAATCATATGATGACCTCCCGGGCGATGGACTTGACACGTGTAAAATTGACAGGTGTAAAATAGCATGAGACTTGACACGTGTCAAGCACCTGGAGGGTGCAACTTGGAAAACCAGGCGACTGAAACGAGATCGCGCATACTGGAGCGAGCCTGGGCGCTGGCTCGAGAGCGCGGCATCAATAATGTGACGATTGCCGAGATCGCGCGAGCGGCTGGCGTCTCCCGACAGCTTGTCTATATCCATTTCACGAATCGCACGGGCCTGCTTGTGGCGATGGCTCGCTATCACGACGTGGAATCGGGCTTTCGTCGCAAGATGACGCGCAGTCTGCGGCTGCCGGTCGGCCACACTCTGCCGAGTCTGCTCGAGCACTGGTTCGACTATATTCCTGAGATTTTGCCGGTAGCACGGGCGCTTGAGGCAGCCTGGATCACAGGCGAGGATGGGGCGGAGGCGTGGGATGACCGGATGGTCGACCTGAGAAACGCCTTTGCATTCGCCATCAACCGGCTCCACGAGGCGGGCAGACTAGCGGAGGGCTGGACGGTCGAGATGGCGATCGACTGGGTCTGGGCACAGAGCAACATCGAGATATGGCACTACCTGGTGATCGAGCGTGGATGGGCGCCAGAACAGGCGAAAGCACAGATGGTGCAGGCAATTCTGGATGAGGTGCTGCGGCCGGTTGCATCGAAGTAGCGGGACTGGCCGGTTGCTGGAGCCGGCCAGTCGCATTCCCCGGTGGGTCTATTCTTCGAGCATGCTCAGGTCGCCGGAATCGAGGCCGAGTTCCTGAGCCTTGAGAACGCGGCGCATGATCTTGCCCGAGCGAGTCTTGGGCAGGTTGACCGTGAACTCAATCTCATCGGGCTGGGCGATCGGGCCGACAGTGTTGCGCACGTGCTGGCGCAAGGTCGCCTTCATCTGCTCATTCTCATCGAAGCCTTGTTTCAAGGTGACGAAGGCCTTGATGGATTCGCCGGTGACGTCGTGCGGCTTGCCGATGACGGCGGCCTCGGCGACGGCGTTGTGGCTGACCAGCGCGCTCTCGATCTCGCTGGAGCCGAGTCGATAGCCGGACTTGCTGATGACATCGTCGACACGGCCCTGGATCCAGAAGTAGCCATCCTGATCCTTGTGTGCGGCGTCTCCTGCGAGGTAGACCGGCTTGCCGTCGCAGAGGACGGTGTGCCAGTAGCTGCGATAGCGATCGACATCACCGAAGATAGTGCGCATCATCGAGGGCCACGGCTGGCGAACGATGAGGTAGCCGCCCTCGTTTGCCTCGACAGGGTTGCCTTCGCGGTCGACGACATCGGCTTCGATCCCGAGGAAGGGCCGTGTGGCAGAGCCAGGCTTGAGCGGCGTGATGAGGGTGGGGGTGATCATATGCATGCCGGTCTCGGTCTGCCACCAGGTATCAATGACTGGCTGGTCGCCACCGATCTCGCGATACCACATCCAGGCCTCGGGGTTGATCGGCTCGCCGACGGTGCCGAGGAAGCGGAGTGACGAGAGGTCGGACGCATTCGGCCAGGCATTGCCGAGCCGCATCAGCGCGCGAATGGCGGTCGGGGCGGTGTAGATGATCGTGACCTTGTACTTGTCGACGATTCTCCACAGCCGTCCGGGATCGGGGAAGGTGGGGGCACCTTCATAGAAGACACCGGTCGCACCGACGAGGAGCGGTCCATAGACGATGTAGGAGTGGCCAGTGACCCAGCCAGGATCGGCAGTGCACCAGTAGACATCGCCGGGTTTGATATCGAAGACGAATTTCATGGTGGCCGACATCGCGACTTGATAGCCACCGTGGGTGTGCACGACGCCCTTGGGCTTGCCAGTCGAGCCGGAGGTATAGAGCATGTAGAGCCAGTCTTCGCTATCGAGGTGCTCTGGCTCGACATAGGCGTTCTCCGGGGCCATCTCCATCAGCTCGTGGAACCAGAGATCCCGGCCACGATGGAAGTTGATGTCGTTACCGGCGCGCTTGACGGTGATGACGCGCTCGACGGTTGGGCTCTCGGCGACGGCGGCATCGACGATGCCCTTGAGCGGCACGATCTTGCCACGGAAGAGGAAGCCGTCGGCGGTGATGACGATACGGGCCTGAGCATCGCTCGCACGATCTCGCAGTGCCTGGGCCGAGAGACCGGAGTAGACGACGGAGTGGACGGCGCCGATGCGGGCACAGCCGAGCATGGCAACCCATTGCTCGGGGATCCGGGGCAGATAGATGATGACGCGGTCGCCCCGGTTGACGCCCAGGGATTTGAGCACGTAGGCGAAGCGGTTGACCTCGCGGTAGAGATCGGCGTAGGAGTAGGTCTTGGTCTCGCCGTCCTCACCTTCCCAATAGAAGGCGACGTGGTTCTTGACCTCGGTCTGCATGTGACGATCGAGGCAGTTGTAGACGATGTTGGTCTTTGCGCCAGCGAACCACTCAAGCTCGACCTTCTCGGGGTCCCACTTGAGGACGTCGTCCCACGGTTCGAACCACTCGAGGTCCTTGGCCATATCGGCCCAGAACTCTTCGATGTTCTCGACGGACCACTTGTGAAGCTCCTCATAGGTTGAGAAGCCCTTCTCCTGCATATATGCCGTGATATTGGCGGCTTCCGCCGTCGCGGGTTCTGGCTCGAAGATGCGTTCCTCGGACAGGACGCGATTGGTGGTATCGAACTCAAGCCCCGGCGCTTTGGCCGTGCTCGCCATATAGAACTCCCCTCTTCATGACCGTTTGCGTTTTGCAATGCGCACTTTCGGCCATTCTAGCACCAGGTTGGATATCGGGAAGGGGGGTGGTCGCGTTTCGGTTATTTCGAATATGGCGTACAATTTGCGGGCAAATCTGATTGAACTGGAAAGCGACGTAAACAAGATGGCTATCACTTCACACCACACATCAAAGCAGATGACTGAGGCCGAGCTGGCTCAATTGCGGAAGCTTGCGCAAGCGATCAAGGAATATGAAGCTGGCGAGTTGGCACCGGCAATTTCGCTTGATGATGTTCAGATAGAGGTTCCACCGGCGATGCTGGAGATGATTCGAGAGCTGGCCGAGGTATTGCTTGAAGGGGACATGGCGGTGGTCGTGCCGATCCACCAGGAGTTGACCACGCAGGAAGCGGCGGACTTTCTGAACGTCTCCCGACCTTATCTAGTCAAGATCCTGGAAGAAGGAGCGATCCCGTTCCACATGGTTGGGACTCACAGGCGCTTGAAACTGGACGATGTGTTGACGTTTAAGGAGCAGCTGTACAAGACGAGACGAGACGCGCTGGCCGAGATGGCACGAATTAGTCAGGAGGCTGGGATGTACGACCGCTCCTCCGCCGAAACGCGCGAAAGCTGGTGACAATCAGGGCCGTTCTCGACGCGAACATCCTCTTCTCCGCGGCGATACGGGACACATTGTTTCGAGCAGCTACCGAGGACCTGTTTCAGATGTACCTCTCGCGCCAAATTCTTGAGGAGCTAGAGCGGAACCTTGTTCGAACCGGTAGAGCTAACACGCAACAGGCGTCCAGCTTGATTGGTCAAGTTACATTCGCGTTCTCAGCTTCAATAGTTGCTGACGACTACGAAGCGATGATCCCTGAGATTCCAGTCAACACGAAGGATCAGCACGTCGTTACTACGGCGATCCACGCAGGCGCACAGCTGATCGTGACCCAAAACCTCAGGGATTTCCCGTCTGAAGCTCTATCACCACTCGGCATAGAGGCCTGCGACACCGATACCTTCCTCCTCGAATTGTTAGATGTTTCGCCCGAAACCATGTGCAGGATCGTGCGCGATCAGGCAGCCGACTTGAGGAATCCTCCCATGACGGTCAGTTTGGTTCTGGAATTCATCGGTGAGCTCGCTCCTAGGTTTGCACACCTTGTGCAAACGACCCTAGACGAACACATACAGCCATAACCTCAGTTAACCCTTCTGCCCCTCAATTGCAAACCGGCAGCGGGGGCGGGGGTGGCGCTGGCACTGGATGGTGGGTGGCTGGCCGGTGATTTGGTGGATCATGGCGGCGGCGACCTGGCAGATCTCGCAGCGGGCGGAGGCGACGTCCATGAGGGGACAGCTTGCGCCGTCGATGATGATCTGGCCGTTCTCGTGCTCTACGCCGGCCAGGCCGCCAAGTTCAGTAAGGACGCTGGCCGCGAGTTCCGCACGCTCATGCAGCGAGAGTCCTGTTGGGACGTTCAGCTCGCTGGCCAGACGCTGGCCTGTCGTGCGGAGAAGGCTGGTCTTGTGCTCGTCATCCAGTTCGTCACTGGCGACCTCGATGAGGCTGGTGAGGACCTTGGCATAGGCCTTTTCGAAGAGCGTCTCGGCCTCCGCAGTGGTCTGATATTCGTACGACGGCTTGCCAGTCCCTGGCCGCAGCCCGGATCGTTCGACCAATCCATCGCGCTCAAGTGAAACCAGGTGGGCACGGACGGCGTTGTCGGTGAGTTCAAGATCGTCAGCGAGTTCGTTGACGGTGCGTCCTCCCCGGCGGACGAGGAGCATGACCCGGCCACGAGTGGAGCTGAAGAAGCGTTCCCGCCATTGGGTCAGGTTGGTGCTAAGGTTCACGACGATTCCCTCCAGAGTGCATTGTCTTAACGCAAGAGTGGCACGGCCCAGTCACCACGTCAAGTAAATCAAATAACATCTTGACTTACTAGGTTTATGATGCTAGGCTGCCGATATACGGATCTTGTTCGTGACGCGCCCGGAATGGTCCGGTCTAATCACGAAAAATCGAAAAGGGGCAAGCAGATGGATGTACTCGCGCTGATTCTCTTCGCAGTGGCGGCACTTGGTGGGCTCTTCCTGCTATGGCAGCACCTACAGGGGGCGGGGATGCCGGGGTCTATCGCGATCGTGCATGGCGCGGTGGCGGCCACGGCGCTGGTGTTGCTGCTGATCGCATACCTGATGGACGACATCAGCGGGCTGGCATCGGTGGCACTGATCGTGTTCGTGGTGGCGGCACTGGGCGGCTTCTATCTGGCGTCGTTCCACCTGCGAGGCGAGCGGCACCCAACCGCGCTGATCTTCGGGCATGGCGGCATCGCCGTAGTGGCGTTCGTGCTGCTCTTGCTGGCTGTGATCGGGGTATAACCGATGATCGGCAGTGACGGCAGGATCCGATTTCTTGGCCATCCCGTGCATCCGATGTTGACGGACATTCCGATAGGTCTCTGGAGCCTGACGCTGTTGTGGGATGTGGTGGCACTTTGGGCCGGGGACTTCTGGTGGGAGGTCGGATTCTGGACACTGGTCGGCGGGCTTGCGGCGGCCGTGCCGGCGGCGATAAGCGGGTTCGTCGATTCCAGGGCGCTCAAGGCGGGCTCGCGGGCGGCATCCACGGCATCGACGCACCTGCTGCTGATGGGATCGACGACGACGTGCTTTCTAGCGACGCTGATCGTGCGACGGGGTCCCGATGCGCTGAGCGGTGGGCAGGCTGCGCTGGCGGTCGGACTGACAGTCGTGGGAGTCGGATTGATGGGAATCGGCAGCTGGTTCGGCGGCGAGCTCGTCTTCGAGCACGGCTCGGGGGTGCAGGCGGCCTCAGATGGAGATGAGGCTGACCTCCAGGCAGATTAGGCACTCTCTGCGCAGTACTCGCAATCCACGATATGCTCATATCCTACTGATTACAGTGCGGTTCTATTGACATCACGGGCGAACGTCCTTTAGGATGTCGGTATCACCGCGGGGGCGGTGACTACCCAGAATTCAAAGAAAGTTGAATGTGCCCAATGAGTGCCGATCAGGGGACCGCCAAGACGCCGCGCGAGCGCTTTCTCGACTACGCGACGCAACTTGCGGGTGATCAGGATATGCCGCGCTACGAGATGGGCATCCCGATGCGGGATGGCGTGGAGCTTGCCGCAGACGTCTATTTCCCGTCCAAGGAGGACCTGCCCGCGCCCGCCATCGTGCAATCGACGCCCTATGACAAGGCGAATGCGGCCTTCTTCGACCTAGAGTCGCGCATGTATCAGGAGCGTGGCTACGTCTACATCGTGCACGATGTACGGGGTCGCGGCAAATCGGAAGGCGAGTGGCGCGGGTTCGTCAACGACGGGCCTGATACACACGATGTCATTGAATGGGCAGCCGCTCAGGAGTGGTGCACCGGCAAGGTCGGCACGACGGGCCTGAGCTATATGGGCTGGACGCAGTGGGCCGCAGCTGCGGAGAAGCCGGAGCACCTGGCAGCGATGGTCTCGACATCGGCCGCAGGGCGGTGGCAACAAGAGATCCCCTACACGTCAGGCGTGCTGCAGCTCTACTTCGGCTGGTGGGTCTATATGGTGCGGCGCCGGATCATCGAGTCATACGGTGTGACCGTCAATGACTGGGACGAGGTTCTGCGGCGTCTACCAATCGAAGCGATTGGCGAATTCATCGATCCAGCGGGTCAGACCTGGCGCGACATCATGGACCATGACACCCTGGACGATTTCTGGAAGGCGCTGCGCTATGACGATCGCTACCACGAGTTCGACGTGCCATGTCTGCACGTGACGGGCTGGTACGACCTCGAGGATCTGCTGGGAGCGTTCCATCACTACGAACATATGATTGAACACTCGCCCGCACGTGACTCACAGCGATTGATCGCCGGCCCGTGGAGTCATTCTGGATCACGTTTCCCACACGACCACTACCTCGACATCGATTTTGGCAAGGACGCAGCGCTAGACATGGACGAGGAACATCTGCGCTGGTTCGACTACTGGCTGAAGGGCGAGGAGAATGGCGCGCTCGATGGCCCGGCGGTGCGACTGTTTGAGCCAGGCACGAATGTCTGGCGCGAGGCCGACCACTGGCCGCTGAGTGATGGCGAGCTGTCGCTGTACTTGCATTTCGATGGTGACAACGGTCGACTGTCGAGCGAAGCCACAACTGACGGCCCAGTCCGAAGCTATCGCTACGACCCGAACGACCCAGCGCCGACGCAGCTCGACGTCTCCTCCTACCCATTTGAAGATGTGCCGCTGGATCAGACGTCCGTCGAGGCGCGTGACGACGTAATTACCTATACCAGCGATCCGCTCACCGAAGATCTGGTGATCTCTGGGTGGGCGAAGCTGGAGCTGTTTGCTTCGAGCGACTGCAATGACACGGATTGGCACGCCAAGATCACGGATGTGCAGCCAGATGGACGGTCGCTGAAGGTGACTCAGGGTTGTTTGCGAGCGTCCTATCGGGACTCGCTAGAGACACCGGAGCCGTTGACGCCGAACGAGCGATACCGGTTCGAGGTGGAATTCTGGCCGACGCATCATTGCTTCAAAGCGGGGCATCAGATCCGGGTGAGCATCACGAGCAGTGATTTCCCCTGGTTTGCGCGGAACATGAATACATTTGGGCCGATCAAATGGCAAGACGAGCCGCACATTGCAACTAACAGCGTTTTTCACCAGCAGGATGCTCAATCACGAGTGATCTTGCCAATCGAGGGCAAGGGAGGGTCATGAGATAGCAGCCGGGGGAAATGACGAGCGATTGGGGTGCAATCGCTCACGGGGCACACCTGTACGGGACCAAAAGAGAGAGGTGATGATCGTGACAGAGCTCCTAGATTTGAAACAGCGACTCCAACTGTCGAGACGGCGATTGCTCGGCGCGGGCCTCGGGCTTGCCGCCACGGTGCCACTGTCGACGCTGCTGGCTGCTTGCGGCGGCGATGACGACGATGATGACGATTCCGGCGAGGCCACTGAGGCCGCGACCGAAGAGTCCAGCGGATCTGAAGAGACTGAGGCCGAGAGCGAAGAGACCGAAGCTGAAAGCGAAGAGACAGAAGCTGCCGGGGACGAAACCGAAGCCGGCAGTGAAGAGACCGAGGCCGAGGCTGAAGAGACCGAAGCAGAGGGAGATGACGCCGGCGATGAGGGAGAGCCTGTCATGGGCGGCTCGCTCTCAATGAGTCTGGCGGACGCTGATGTCTCGACATTTGATCCGATCATCCCAACCGATAACATGGCCATCTGGACGATGCTGCTGATCTATGATCAGCTATCGCGCGTGGCTCCCGATGGGCTCTCGCTGGAACCGGGTCTGGCGGAGAGCTGGGACATTGCGGAAGACGGCCTGCACTACACCTTCAATCTACGTGATGCGAACTTCCACGACGGCACGCCTGTCACAGCGGACGATGTCATCTATTGCTACGACCGCATGGTCAACAGCCCGGATTCTCAGTGGGCGTGGCTCTTCTCGGCGATCGACACTGTTGAAGCGTCAGACGACAAGACAGTAGCGTTCACACTGAGCCAGGTCTGGGTGCCGTTCATCAGTGATGTGGCGCTCTTTGGCTCCTCGATCATCCCGAAGGCGGCGCACGAGGCGCAGGGCGATGCGCTGTGGGAAGCGCCGATTGGCTCTGGCCCGTTCAAGTTCGACAGCTGGGAGAAGGACTCCCAGATCGTTCTGCTGAAGAACGAAGACTACTGGGAAGAGGGCAAGCCATATCTGGATGAACTGACGTTCCTGGTGTTGACGGATGCCAACACCCGCATGCTCAAGTTCCAGGCGGGTGAGCTGGACATCGCCACCAGTGTGCCGTACAGCCAGCTTGATGCGCTGCAGTCGGATTCAAATGTGCAGGTGCTGACCGACGGCCCAGCGCGCAATGACTTGATCTACTTCAACAACACAAAAGCTCCGCTGGACGACATCAATCTCCGCAAGGCCATCAACTACGGCGTCGACAAGCAGGCCATCATCGACAACGTGCTGTTCGGCTACGGTGTGCGCGCCAATACCATGCTGCCGCCGATGCTCTATCACGCCGATGAACTCGAGGGATATCCATACGATCTCGAGAAGGCGAAGGAGCATCTCGCGCAGTCGGCCTACCCCGACGGGACAGAGTTTGAGATCATCGTTGGCTCGGGCGACCCCGTGGCGCAGCAAATGGTGCAGTTGATCCAGGCGCAGCTGGGCGAACTGAATATCCAAGTGAATATCCGCCTGGCGGAGCCCGGCAGTGCCACGGAAGAGATCCAGAACCTGCAGCATCAGGCATCGAAGGGGTATTACACGACCGACATCGTCGACCCCGACGAGCTGATCGTGTTCGCCTTCTCGCCACTCGGTGGTATCAATGCGTTCCGCACGGGATACCAGGATGACGAGGTGGATCAGCTGATCGCCGACGCGCAGACGGAAACTGACGAAGCCAAGCGCGAGGAGATGTACCACCGCATTCAGGAGATCCACAACGAGGCGGCGCCGGTACTGTTGCTCTACTATCCGATGGGCAGCACAGCGCTGAAGACTGGTATTCACAACTTCAAGATTCTCCCGACCGGCAACTACCGGCTCTGGGAGGTCTGGCGAGATCAATAGAGACACGTAGACCGAGACGGGTCGCTGCCGCGATCGATATGATTGCGGCAGCACTCGTCCGTTATCTGAGAGATCGACGATTCGCTTAACGTTGTGGGGGCGGCTACGTGGGCCGATACATCGCCAGACGACTCTTACACATGATCCCGATCCTGCTCGGGGTGACGCTGATCATCTTCCTGATGCTGCATATGGTGCCGGGGGATCCAGCGGTCGTGATGCTAGGCAACAAGGCGACGGAAGAGAACGTCGCCAGAATGCACAAGACGCTCGGGCTCGACAAGCCGCTACCGGTGCAGTACGGCATCTATCTCAAGAATCTGCTCCAAGGCGACTTCGGGGAGTCCTACTTCCACCGCTCCCCAGCACGCGGAATCATTCTTGAGCGCATCCCCACGACGGCGCTGCTGGCCGTCTATGCGACGGTGCTGGCGCTCTTAATCACTGTTCCGATCTCCATCATTGGCGCCTATAAACGCAACGGCATTGCGGACCATGCAGTGCGCGTATTCCTGATGGTTGGCCTGGCGATGCCTGGCTTCTGGCTGGGCATTAATCTGCTGTTGCTCTTATCCGTTCGATTCCACGTCTTCCCGGCTGGTGGCTACGGCGACAATTTTCTTGAGCATTTGAAGCATCTGTTCTTACCAGCGCTGACGATGGCGATCGCGATGTCGGCGATCCTGGTGCGAAGTCTGCGCACGAGCCTGATCGAGACGCTGTCGTCAGACCACGTCCGGACGGCGAGAGCGAAGGGGTTGCGCTCTAGCACGATCATGTTCTGGCACGTATTGCGCAACTCATCGCTATCGACGATGACGATTCTCGGGGTCTACATGGCGTCGCTGATCGGCGGCTCGGTGATTATCGAGCAGATCTTCGCTATCCCGGGGCTGGGGCAATTGATGATCACTTCGATCTTCAGCCGCGACTATCCAGTCATCCAGGGCATCACGCTGGTGTATGGATTGATCGTGATCATTGTCAACCTGGCCGTTGACCTTCTATATGCACAGCTGGATCCGCGCGTCCGGCTCGAATAGTCTGTTAGGTGGCTGAATGAGCGCAGGAGCGCAAGTACAAGCGAGTAGTGGTCTAGCTGATGCCGTTGAGATACGCACCCGATCGAGGAAGCCCATCCCGACGACGTTGATCCTCGGGCTGGCGATCCTTGGGGTTTGCATTCTCGCGTTCATCTTTGGTCCGATGATCCTGCCACACGATCCCGTCAAGCCCGATCTACAGAATACGTTCGCGCCTGTGAGCTTCGACCATCTGCTGGGCACGGATAACTTCGGCCGCGACATTCTGACGCGCATTCTGGTCGGCGGGCGCGTGGACTTGATGATCGCCTTCATGGCGACGACAGTGACCTTCGTGGCGGGAACGATCCTGGGAGCGACAGCTGGCTATTACGGTGGCTGGATCGATCAGGTGATCATGCGCATCGTGGATGTGGCAATCGCGCTGCCCTTTATGGTCTTGATCATCGGGATCATCGCCATGCTCGGGCCGAGCCGTAACAACATCTTCATCGCCATCTGGCTCGTAGGCTGGATTGCCTACTGCCGTATCGTGCGCGGTGAGGTGCTGGTGGCAAAACGGCTGGAATATAGTGAAGCGGCGCGCGTGACGGGCAACAGCGACCTGCGGATCATCATCCGGCACTTGATGCCGAATGTGATTACGGTTGCGGTGGTCTATGCCATGGCAGATATGGTGCTGAATATTCTCTTTGCATCGTCGCTGTCATTTCTCGGTCTTGGTGTCCAACCGCCTGATCCGGAGTGGGGACTGATGATTGCTGAGGGTCGCAACTTCTTCCTGCGAGCCTGGCAATTGACGACACTGCCCGGTATCGCACTGCTGATCGTCGGCGCGGGCTTCTCGCTGGTCGGCGACGGTCTGGCGGACTATTTGCGGCCAGAGGGCTAAAAATCGCTTCTCAATGGGTGTCGCAGGGCTGGCTCGCCCGGGAAGGACGAGTACCACTGGCTGCTGCCCGGGAATTGTCAGGGCTAGCCCGCTGTTGACACTGCCGACAAAGACGGAGAAGATACCTAGGAAATAGATACAGCTAGGATGAAGAACTGGCACCGTTCTGGATGCATGAACGCTCTGGAGGAAGAATGACTGCTCCTGCTGAAGTAATTGGCAAAGCACAGAAACGGCTGGAAGGTGGCGAAAAGGTCACCGGTGTCCGGCAATACGTCGATGACTTGCAACTGCCCGGCACGCTCTACGCGAAGCTGGTCCACAGCATCTATGCGCATGCCGAGATCGTATCGATCGATGCCGAGGCCGCGCTGAAGGTGCCAGGTGTCGTGAGTGTCTATACAGGCAAGGACACGCACCCAGACGGTCCCGAACCTGCGGACCGGCACCATTCGATGCTGGCGCGCGACAAGGCGATCTATTACGGACAACCGGTGGCGGTGGTGCTGGCCGAGAGCGAGCAAGCCGCGCTGGAGGCCGCCGAGCTGGTGAACGTTGAGTACAAGGACGCTGGCGCAGTGGTCGATCCACTGGCTGCAATGCAGAAGGATTCGCCAGCGATCCGACCAAAGGAGCAATCGGGCGATTGGTCGGAGGCGGACGCACACGCCGGGGTCGGTGGTGGATCGGAGACGATTGATCTTTCGGCCTACTCGGACAATGTGACCGGCGCCATGCGCTTCGACCGTGGCGATGCGGACAAGGCGCTGGCCGAGGCGGACGCTGTCGTGGAGCGCACCTATACGACCGGGTTCGTTCATCAGGGGTATATCGAGCCACACGCGGTGATCGTCGTTCCAGATCCTCTGGGCAAACTGACGATCTACACCATGACGCAGGGCGCATTCTATACGCGCCGGTCAACGGCCGGTGTACTGGGCCTTGACGAGAACGACATCAAAGTCATCAACATGGAAGTCGGCGGCGGATTCGGATCGAAGGCCGTTTTGCTGGAGCCGCTTGCAGGCTGGCTGGCGCTGAAGGAGTGGCGGCCGATCAAGATGGTCTACACGCGCGCCGAGGAGTTCCAGGCAGCGACGCCAGCGCCGGGAACCGTGATCGAGCTGAAGGTCGGCGCGACGAAGGATGGCCAGATC
This sequence comes from uncultured Thermomicrobiales bacterium, assembly GCA_964399615.1. Classification (GTDB taxonomy): domain Bacteria; phylum Chloroflexota; class Chloroflexia; order Thermomicrobiales; family CFX8; genus CAYNTE01. The sequence continues at coordinate 18,199 of CAYNTE010000010.1, read as the reverse complement.
ACGGCCATCAAGGGACGCATGATTTACGACTCTGGTTGCTATCCCGCCAGTCCCTATAGCGTCGGCGCGATTCTGACGGGCAGCTACTACCAGGTCGATAACGTGCGCATCGATGCATTTGAAGTGCTGACGAACAAGCCCGGCGTCGGCGCCTATCGCGCACCTGGCGCGCCACAGGCGACGTTCGCAATCGAGCAGGCAGTCGATGAGCTGGCCATGAAGCTTGATCTCGATCCGATCGAATTCCGGCTGCAGAATGCCTCGGCGGAGGGCCAGCCACAGATCACCGGCAGCCCGTGGCCGCGAATCGGGATGAAGGAAGTGCTGGAGCAAGCACGCAATCATCCGCTGTGGAAGAACCGCGGCACGAATGGTCGCGGTGTAGGCGTCGCCATCGGCGGCTGGCCGGGCGGTGTCGAGCCATGCAGCGCGAATGTCAAGCTGAACAATGATGGCTCATTCGTCTTGCAGGTCGGCCACAGCGATATCACCGGCACGAACACGACCTTCGCGATGCTGGTTGCCGAGGTCCTGGGCACTACGGTCGAGCAGGTCAAGGTCGAAAACGGCGACACCGACAGTGCGCCATACGCCGGCATGGCGGGCGGATCGAAGACGACATTCACTCTGGGCCCAGCGATCATGCGGGCCGCGGAGCAGACCAAGAAGCAGATTCTCGACATCGCGGCAGCGGAGCTCGAGGCTAGTGTCGACGACCTTGAGATCTCGGATGGCAAGGTGCGAGTCAAGGGCACCGATAAGGAGCTGACTCTTCAGCAAGTCGGCAACCTCTGCATGAGCTTCGGTGGTCGATACGAGCCAGTCTATGGCGTCGGGAAGTCGGCGCAGACAGATCGCGCGCCGGGTTTCTCAGCGCAACTTGCCGAGGTTGAGGTCGACCAGGAGACTGGCGAGGTGAAGGTCACGAACTACGTCACGATTCAGGACGTGGGCCGTGCGCTGAATCCGGCGGCGGTCATCGGCCAGATGTTCGGCGGCACGGCGCAGTCGATCGGGTTCGGGCTCTACGAGACGATGACCTATGACTCGTCTGGCCAGCTCGTCAGCGAGACGTTGATGGACTACGGACTGCCGAAGTCGACGCAGATCCCACCGATGGAGGCGATCATCGTCGAAGTTCCAGCGCCGACGGGTCCGATGGGTGCCAAGGGTATCGGCGAGCCACCGATCGTGCCTGGCCCGGCAGCAATCGCCAACGCGATCTCTGCAGCCAGCAACGGCGTGCGCGTGACCGAGTTGCCGCTGAGCGCCGAACGGGTCGCGATGGCACTCAACAACGGCAACGCATGATCTGAGATGTATGTGATTTGTGGGGCGGCGCGGAAACGTGCCGCCCCACGTGCTTCCGGCTAGCCGGCGACGCTGAGCAGGATGGCGATGTTGTCATGGTCGTGGGTGAGCATCTGATCGCCCTGCTGGTCGACCTCAACCCCGTGCTCCTCGAGCCGCGCTCGAATCTGATCCCGATCTTCAGCGGTCGGCAGCTCGATGGTGTAGCTGATGAGCCCGGCGGCCTCGGGTCCGGAGACCTCGCGGCCGCGACTCTGCCAGATGTTCAACCCCAGGTGATGATGATAGCCACCGGCCGAGAGGAAGAGCGCGCCCGGCAGAGACTCTTGCATGACATCGAAGCCGAGCAGATCAACATAGAAGCGGCGCGCCTGCATCAAATCGCTGACGCGCAAGTGAACATGACCCATGACGGTCGCCGGTGGCATGGTCGCCCAATCGCTGGCAGGACTCTCGTCTAAACCGTCCAGCAGGCTCTCGAAATTGAGAGACTCGACGACCATCTCGACCCCGTTGCTTGAGACGGGCCACTGATCGCGGGGCCGATCGACGTAGATCTCGAGTCCGTTGCCGTCGGGATCGTTGAGATAGAGCGCCTCACTGACGCCGTGGTCCGCGTGCCCGAACTGGACGCTGGAGCGAGCGAGCTGGCGCACCATGCGAGCAAGCGCGCGCCGTTCAGGCAGCAGGATGGCGGCATGATAGAGGCCGGCGGAACGCTGCGCGACAGGTTCGATGCCAGGTTGCTCGTGCAAGACGAAGAGTGGCGAAGCAGCGGGATCAGCGTGCAGCGCGACGGTTCCGTCACTTTGATCGACGGCATCAAACTTCAGGACATCCCGATAGAAACTGACAGCCCGGGCGGCATCGGCCACACGGAGATGGACGGTCCCTACGGTCGTCTGGGCCGGGATGGTGTGGGGCTCGACAGGCATGGTGTCCATGTTGATCTCTTTCGTTGTTGAGAGCGAAACGTGCCTGAATTAATGGTACTCGCTGAGAGCCTGACTGATCTTCTTGGCATTGCTCAGCAGCATGGTATCGAGTGTCGAAGCGCCGGAATCAGCGTCGCCAAGTTGATCGCCGTACAGACCATCGATCAAGATGATGCCGGTGTCATTTGCCAGTTGACGGGCGACGACGGGGTCGTGCTCGGCGCCGGCGAGAATGGCACTGACACCCTCCCGCTCGACGAGCTTGATCAGATCGGCGAGGTGGCCAGCAGACGTGCCGGTGGCTTCACCCGCGCCGCTGAGGACCGCCCCAGCAATAGTGAGGCCGTAGCGATCGGCAAAGTATCCGAATGCATCGTGGTTAACGAGCACGGTACGTCTAGACTCCGGTATGCCGCGCATCAGCTCGGTGATCTGGGCATCGACGTTGGTGAGCTGCTCGGTCACGGCGGTGACGCCGGCACGGTACTCATCTGCGTGCGCGGGGTCGGCGTTGACGAGGGCTCCGGCGATGTTCTCGGCCATCTGTACGGCACGGAGCGGATCGAGCCAGACATGCGGATCGCTGTGACCTTCATGATGGTGCCCATCATCGTCCTCGTGATGGTGACTATCGGTCGCTTCGACCTCGAAGGGGATCGTCTCGATGCCATCGGTGACGGTAATGATGTCGATATCGGACACGACGCGCTGGATGTCATCACGTAGGTCATCATCGAGACCGATGCCGTTGAGGAGCACGAGGGCGGCGCTATCGAGCGTTTTCCAGTCGCTCGGGAGTGGCTCGAAATTGTGGGGGTCGGCTCCGGGGCCGATGAGGGTGGTGATAGCGACGTGATCGCCACCGATCTGGCTCGCGAGGGAGGCGATGATCGACGTGCTGGCAACGACGGTGATCTGGTCGCCATTCGTGGTTTGCTGATCATCGCTGCACGCCGCGAGCGCGACCAATATGAGTGCCAGCGCTAGCAACCGGATACCGATCTTCGTCATCATCACCGCCCCCCAGTTGAGACTCAGTATCATTGCGAGACGAAGGATACACAAGTTGTCAAGGGGGTAGGGCTAGGCTGCCGGCAGCGAACGTGATAAGCTAAGCGATGCCGCTCGCCGGGCGGAGGTAGATGGTATGTGCGCGAAACCGACCGGCGGAGGCCACCAGACAGCAGATTGAGATCGAGATTGACTGAGAGGAAGCTGAGATGGCGCGCAAGAAGGGCGATCGCATCGTCATCAGGCTGCGGAGCACCGAGAGCGGCCACGTCTACTGGACCGAAAAGAATCGCCGCAACGACCAGGGCCGTCTCGAATTGAAGAAGTACGATCCGGTGCTGCGCAAGCACGTTGTCTACCGCGAGCAGCGCTAGCGCAACGCAGAGCAACAGATTCACGCGATAGACAGAGAGGGAGCGATTCTCATGGGTAAGAGCTGCGCGATCACCGGGAAGAAGCGGGTCTTCGGCAACAACCGGCCATTCTCGGAGAAGAAGACGCGCCGGAGCTGGAAGCCGAACGTCCACTCACGCAAGATCTACGTCCCCGAGCTCGGCCGCACCGTGCGGATCAAGGTTTCGACGCGAGGGATGCGGACGATCGAGAAGAACGGCGGCTTGATGCCCTATTTGCGCAAGCAGGGCCTCGAGCTGAAGGACGTCATTAGCTAGACCTCAACAGCAACCACGACAGTGAATACCGGCGCGGGAATGTTTCAATCCCGCGCCGTTTTTCATCCCTGAGAACAGACTGGCCTGGACGGCATGGGTCTGGCCCGCTAAGATAGTTGATACTGAGTCTCATATTGGGCAAGGGGCCGGTTTGACGACCATCCAGATCAACCATCTTACAGTGCGCTACAGTCACACGCTAGCGCTCGATGATGTGAGCGCGGCACTACCGGCGGGGGCGGTGACGGGGCTGATCGGCCCGAACGGCGGGGGCAAGAGTTCGCTGATCAACGCCATCGCTGGCACAGCGCCGGTCGAGGACGGCACGCTGAGATTCGATGACAGACCGCTCGATCGGCGCCACGTTCGGATCGCCTACGTGCCGCAAGCGCGAGAGGTGAGCTGGGATTTTCCGCTGAGTGCGTTCGATGTGGTGCTGATGGGGCGTTACCGGGAGACCGGCTGGTTGCAACGTATCTCGCAGGCAGACCGGCAACGGGCCGAGGCGGCACTGGAGGCCGTGGGGCTGGCTGGGCTTGGTGAGCGGCATATCAGCCAATTCTCGGGTGGCCAGCAGCAGCGCATATTCTTTGCCCGGGCGCTCGTGCAGGAGCCCGAGATCGTGCTGCTCGATGAACCGCTGGCGGGCATCGATGTGGCGACGCGTAAGCGGATCAATGATCTGATCACGACCTTCGCCGAGCGTGGCGCAGTGGTGGTGCTGGCGACCCACGATTTGGAGGACGCGCGCAAGATTTGCGACTACGTGCTGTGCTTGAACCGGCAGGTGGTGGCATTCGGGCCGACGGCGGAGACCTTCACGCCCGAGACGATGCGCGCGACCTTTGGCGGGCAACTGGCGATCTTCACATGAGCATCCTCGATTTCTTTGGCGATCCACTGCAATACGCGTTCATGCAACGGGCAATGATCGAGGTTGTGATTATCGGCGCACTCACGGGGCTGGTGGGGTCGCTGGTGGTATTGCGCGGGCTGGCGTTCATCGGCGATGCACTGATTCACGCGGTCTTCCCGGGTCTGGTGGTCGCCGCACTCTTGGGGACGAATATTCTCATCGGGGCGTTCGTCGCGGGGGCGTTGACGACGCTACTGATCGGGCTGCTCTCTCAACGGCGGGATGTCGGCCATGACTCGGCCATTGGAGTGGTCTTCGCCGGATTTCTGGCGCTGGGCGTCGTGCTTGCGAGCCGGCAGGATTCGGTGCGTCAGGATCTGATGTCGTTTCTCTTCGGGAATGTGCTGGCGATATCGACGGCGGACATTCTTATCACCCTTGCCGTGGCGGCGGTGGTTGGCGGGCTGACGCTGCTCTTCCTGCGGCCGTTCATCCTGGTGGCGTTCGACCGGCGGATGGCGGCGGCGCTGGGATATTCGGTGTTGGGGATCGATCTGCTGCTGCTCTTGCTGGTGACCGCGACGGTGGTGGTGAGTATTCAGGCAGTCGGGAATTTGCTGCTGCTGGCACTGCTTATCACGCCGGCTGCGGCGGCGCGCCTGCTGACGGACCGGCTGGGACGCATGATCGTAGCCAGCATGGCGATATCGATTGCGAGTGGCGCACTGGGGTTGCTGCTCTCCTACCACGTCAATACGCCAGGTGGGGCGACGATTGCGTTGACCTCGACCGGGCTGTTCGTGCTGGCACTGGTCGGATCACCACAGCACGGCGTCGTGGCGCGCTGGCTCAATGCGCGCCGCGGACTCCACCACGAGCATCACTTTCATGAGGAGCATGAAGAATCGGAGATCGGATGACGCCGGTCACCAAAAGCAGCAAGTCTGTCACCATTTCCAACCACTAAAACATAAAGTACGATACAGCAAAGCACTTTGCGGTCTATTCAATGAGAAGGTGACGGCCGATGCGATTCCTGCGCGTGGTCCTGGGGGTGGTGTTGACAGTTGGAATGCTGCTGGCTGGGGGTGTGCTGCCTCACGAGGCGCTGGCCGCCGCTGAGATTGTCGTCGCGGATAACACCGACTATCCGTGTACACGAGACGGCCTAGCGAGCGCTATCGCAGATGTCGACCAGGATGGAGCCGTCAGATTCAACTGCGCCGACGAGACAATCGAGTTCGACTCGCAGATCGTGATAAAGCAGAGAGTCCTCGTCGACGGGAGTAATTCAGGATCGGAGCAGATTGTTCTCGATGGTGTCGAGGACGACGGCATTGACACGAACTTTCTGCGGGTCGACGCGGGTAGTCACCTAACCTTGTCACACATGACCCTCCAGCATGGCAGCCGGCCATCTAGCGCGGCTCAGAATCTTGGTGGCGCGATCAACGTCCATGCTGGGGGCATATTGGACGTGTCAGCGGCGACGTTCATCGAGAATGAGGCAGATTGGGGCGGCGCGATCAACGGCTGGCAGAATACTCAGATCTCGATCAGCCAGAGCACCTTTGTCAGGAATCATGCAGTACAAGGGGGTGGCGCGCTCTACAGCCTTGCCACGATGAAGGTCGGCCAGAGCAGCTTCGTCGATAACACCTCTGAACGAGACGGCGGGGCGATTGTCGTGGATGGAACGCTCGATATTGTCGCCTCGACGTTCAGCGGAAACAGCGCGGCAAGTGCAGGTTCAACGCTTCGGCTGAGCCCCGGTAATGAGAGCGCCAGCATCAACTGGACGACGATCTGGCAGCCAGACGGTACAGGAGCAGCAATCCACGCCGAGAACCCGCTCAACGTCACCGGCGTCATCTTTGCGGGATTTGGCACACACTGTGATCTGCGTCTGGATGGCGACGTTATTGACGAGTACACCATCTCCAACGACACGAGCTGCGGGCTCGGTGGATTCGGTTCAGGAGAGGGATTCTCCGTCCTTGGCATTGGCCCGCTGCAGACGGCGACGATCGACGGAGTAGCGCAAAGCTACCACCCACTGCTGGATGGGAGTCCAGCAATCAACAACGGGCCTAGCAATTGCGACACGGACCTTATCGATGGTGATGACCCTGATCAACTCGGACAATCACGGCCCAACGAGTTCCTGTGCGACATAGGTGCGTTCGAGAGTGATCAGCCGCCGATCATTGAAGCGAGTAGCCCTGGAGGCAACGAGGGGCAAGTGGTCCCACTGAATGTGAATGTCACACAGGCCAGCAATGAGAGCACCGCGCAGGTTGATTGCATGAGTGACGGAACGTGGACCGACGTTGAGGGTGGCTGCATCTATCCAGATAACGGCACGTTCGACGCAACGTTCCTAATCAAGGATGGGTACGAGGTCGGTATTGCCGTCGTATCCGTCCTGATTGCCAATGTGAATCCGGAAATCACGAAATTCGAGTCCAGCACGCTCACGGCAATAACCGGGGACCTTGTGACGTTCACCACCCTCGCCGAGGATGTTCCCGCGGACGAGCCACTAACCTATATCTACGACTGCGAAGGCGGTCAGCAGGCCGGTGACTCAGCATGCCGGTTCAGTCGCGGCGGGCTGCAACAGATCACGGTCACCGTCTCTGATGGCGACGGAGGTGAAGCCACACAAACGTTGACCATTCAGGTGTATGACGCGGTGACGTTCTGTGTCTCGAACTGGGGAGGCCAGCTGCGTGTCGCCGATGGCGATTGTGGCCGGGGAGAGCAGACCGTTGCACTGCCGCAGCAAAATTTCGAGCCGTTAGCGCTATGTGTCAACAACTGGAATGCAGTGGCGCGGTTTAGTAACCACTGCGGCCGAAGCGAGCATGTGGCGTATGTGACAGGCGACGACTCGGTGCCAGTGTGCGTCAACACTTGGAACGGGACGCTCCGAGTGAGCGCGCAGTGCACCCGCAGCGAGTACGAGGACTGGCTGTAGGCGGCGATTGTCGGGGAAGTGCTCGCTTCAGCTAGGATGCCACGTCGAATGATCGTCCAGATGCGCTCACTTGCACCTGAGACGCACTCTGTAACGTGCTAAACGCCGGTGCCTGCGCCCGACCACGCTTAGAGGAGAGACCCGCAGGTGCTGGATTTCATCGTGCGCATGCTGAGTGCCACTACAGATGCGTTGCGCCGGTGTGCTGCTCAAAACCGTCCCCAGTTCCCGAACCTCGATCCCCGTGCGCCCAACTCACTCCTCGGTTTTGCGACCCGGATCTCACCCTTCCATTTCTGTGCGGCACCGCTGACAGTGTATTATCTTCCGCACGAATGAAAGTGGCTTACAAAGCAAGGGGGCCGAGTGCAGTTATTTCGCGGGATACTAGCGCTGGTGGTGGCGTGCGGGCTGGTTTTGACGGTGGGGAGTGCTGCGCCGCACCGTGTACTTGCTGCCGAGATCGACGTGGATGGTGTGGCCTACACCTGTGACTTCGCCGGGCTGGCCGACGCTGTTGCTGACGCCCAAGCGAACGACATCATCAACTTCGAGTGTGGAGAAGCACCTGAGATTGCCTTCGAGGGGAATGGTCCTATCGAGATCAATAAGGCACTCACCATTGACGGGGATGGTGACGGGGGCTCCGACGAGAATGACATGGTTTTTGATGGCGGGCAACAGTCGAACTTTTTCCATGTGACATCGGACGGTGCCTTGACGCTCGAGAGTATCAGTCTGGAATCTGGTGAGGCCGAGAAAGGCGGAGCGATCTACGTCGCTGCAGGCGGTCACCTTACGCTCGATAACTACGTGGGCTTCTACAGTAACTACGCCGACGAGCCAGATGTGCCCGAAGACGCTCCCGAATCAGGATATGGTGGTGCAATCTACGTCGAAGCAGGGGGTGAGGTCGTTATCCACAGTGCCACGTTCGATGACAACGCGGCTGGTCTATTCGGCGGTGCAATCTACCTCGCAGAGGGTGAATCCGATGCGATTACCAAGCTCAGCATATCTCGGACAACGTTTGAAGATAATTGGGTCTGGGGAGAAGATTTATCTGCTGGTGGAGCGATCTACAGTGAGGGCGACCACATCATCACCATCACCAACACAATCTTCGACCACAACGGCGCTGAAGGCATCTTCGGCGGTGCGATGTTGGTCGACGGTGGCAAGGTCTCTATTTACGACACCCGATTCGAAGACAACGGAAGCTTCTTTGGGGGAGCGATTCTGGGCGATTCGGTTGAGCTCAACATATTCCGCAGTTTTTTCTCCGAGAATATTGCCACCTGGAGCGGTGGAGCAGTCGCGATTCAAGACAATAGCAAAGCCATCATCGACCAGAGCGTCTTTGCAGACAACGAAACGTTTGAATCTGGCGGTGCCATCGATGCCTTTGAGAGCACGAGCCTGAAGATCAGCCGCAGCGTGTTCAATAACAACTCAACTGGCAACAAGGGCGGAGCAATCAATAACGAGAAGACCGCGATGGACATCAACGCCTCGACGTTCCTGAACAACACCAATGGAGACGGTGAAGAGGGATCAACGATCGAAACGTGGGATAACGACGAACTCCAGGCACCAATCTCGATCTCGTGGTCAACCATCGTGCAGCCCGAAGGCGAGACAGATTCAGCGCTCTCCATCGGCACCGATGTGACCTTGACCGGTGTGATCATGGCCGGACCCGGTGCACACTGCGATTATGACGACTACGCCTCGTTACACGATAGCTATACGTTGAGCAACGAGGATAGCTGCGATCTGGGCGGTGAAGGATCAGCGGTGGTTGACGACGTCGGGCTCGACGATCCAGTGGGAGCAACGATATTCAACATACCTTTCACTTACTTCCCACTGGCCGCAGGTAGTCCCGCACACGACGCAGGTCCTGCAAGCTGTGACACCGAGGTGCAGCCTGGCAACGACACCGACCAGCTAGGCAACTCCCGTCCGGAAGGGCCGAGTTGTGACATCGGCGCGATCGAGGTCAACAATCTACCGCCGCAGATCAACTTCGTGGGTGTATCGGGATCCACAATCGACGAGGGCAATGCAGTCACCATCGACATCCAGGCTTCAGAGCACCCCAATGAGCCTGAGGGATCGCTGCAGTACGCGGTTGACTGCGATGTGAGCGATGACGTGGAACCTGAATTCTCCGCGAACAACGTGCACGATTGCGTTTATCCAGACAATGGTGAGTTCGACGGCCTAGCGGTCGTCTCGGATGGCTATGCCACGTTGTCGAGCGCATTCCACGTGTCGGTTAATAATGTCGCACCAGTAGTGACTGGCGTAAACGTAGTCTCCCCCGTACCCATCAACCACCCTGTCACGTTCCAGATGATCGCGACCGATGTGCCTGCCGATACGTTGGTGTTCACCTACAGCTGCGGTGTTGGAGCTGATATCTCCACCGCACCGGTGAGCTCTACCACCGGTGAATACACCGTCCAGGGAACCTGCACCTACACCGAGGCGGGCAATTATCCGATCGGCGTCACAGCAGTGGATGATGATGGCGGCCTGTCAGCGGCGATGACAGTCATGCTCGAAGTTTATGGCCATCCGTCCACGCTCTGTGTCGACCAGTGGACTCAACAGCTGCAACATGTACCTGAGGGCGAAGACTGCGGGACCAATGAGACACTTATTCATCTGCCGGAGGACGGCCCGATCTTCCTGTGCGTCAACACCTGGAATGGCGCGGTTCGCATGGCAACGGAATGCAATCGGTCCGAATCACTGTTGAACGTGCTGGGCGATGGATCGATCAGCATCTGCGTCAATCGCTGGAACGGCTCGTTCCGGGTGAGCGATCGTTGCTCGCGATCCGAGGTGCAGGACGTGCTGTAAGCGAGAGTCCTCTGTAGCCAGTCGTTTGAGGGGCAGGTCATTAAGGCGCGCCAGCGGCACGCCGCTATAGGGTTGTCACCCAGATACGCCCGTGAATGGTCTTCACCAGCTAACGATTTCCCCAAAAGGCACGCTTGTCGGTGTATTATCTTCTATGGGACGCAAGGTCATAAACGGGAAGCAGGGCCAGGTGAGGTTTTTTCGGGGACTCGTGGCGTTAGCGTTTGGGTGTGGGCTGCTATTGACGGTTGGGGGTGTTGTCCCTGACAAGGCGCTCGCGGCTGAGGTTCTGGTCGACGGCTCGACGTACTAATGCACGGCTGCTGGGTTGGGCGATGCTGTCGCTGCAGCGGGCAGCCACGATACCATCACGTTTGCGTGTGCTACTGACACCATCAGTTTCGACAGCGGTGAAGTAATCACCATCGACAAGGTATTGACCATCAATGGTGGCAATGCTGAGGATCCGCTTGATTTTGATGGCCAGCAGAGCACAAACTTCTTCATTATCACCGGCACTGGACATTTGACTGTGGCTAACGTGCATCTGAACAACGGCGCCGCCGACAACGGTGGTGCCATCTATATCGAATCAGGCGGTTCACTCCAGATCGCTCACAATGTGTGGTTCAACGGGAACGTCGCATCAGACTTCGACGCGAATGATCCTGCTGGAAATGGTGGAGCAGTCTACGCCGAACCAGGCAGTTCGATCACAGCTACCGATGCACCGGTCTTCTATTCCAACACTGCTGCAACTGATGGCGGCGTCATCTACCTTGCTGGCGACGACTCAGAAACGAACAGTTCGCTGATTATGTATAAGGGTTACTTCCAGTACAACGGGACAGACGACGGCGATGGTGGGGCGATCTTTAGTGGACCAGGAAATACCGTAACCCTTCTGGAGAGCACGTTCCAAGACACCAACGCCTTCAGTGGTGGTGCATATGATGGTGATGGTGATGGCGGCGTCATTTACGTTGACGGCGGAGAGCTCATCATTGAATACGGCACCTTTAATATCAATGTTGCGGACGGCGATGGCGGTGTGATTTACGTGAGCGACGCCCGATTGGACATCACCCGCACCAACTTTAGCCAAAACCAAGCGGTCGGCGATGGCGGTGTGATCGCGATCGACTCCGACAGTGAGGCAACAATTCACCAAGCCTACTTCTGGAATAATGGTGCGACCGATGATGGTGGAGCGATCGCGATCCAGAATGGCGCGACGGTAGATATTAGTCGCAGCACGTTCGATATCAACAGTGCCAGCGGCGTGGGTGGAGCGATCGCCACCACGAATGCCACGCTGAGGATTAACGCCTCGACCTTCTACTCCCACAGTTCTTTAGGTGTAGGATCAACAATCTACATGGACGAAGATGACGATAGCGACGCAATCTTCACAGAAATCTCATGGTCGACGATTGTGCAAACTGGTTCCGCTGATTTCGAACCAGCGCTCTACCTCAACTCCGATCTGATCCTAACCGGCGTTATTCTCAAGAGCTACTTTGGGCACCTTTGCGATATACAGGATGGGGGCACACTCACAGATAGCTACACACTCAGCGATACCGACACACCCACCGATGACACGAGTTGCGGCCTCACTGGAACCACCTCCCAGGAAAATATCGACGTAGGGCTTGCCGGCTTTGAAACTGTCGAACTCAACGGGCAGCGCTATACCTATGTACCTCTAGAGAACGAAAGCCCCGCAATCGGTGCGGGTCCATCGACGTGTGACACCGATGTCCAGCCAGGCTTCGACACCGATCAACTCGGCAACAAGCGACCGTATGGAACGAACTGCACTATCGGTGCGGTCGAAGTCAACAATGTGCCACCGTCGGCCGAGGAGTTCACGCGATCGTCGGATCAGGCGTATGAGGACGTTCCTGTCGGGATATCGTTTTTTGTCAGTGATGTCGCAAACGAGACAATAGAAGATGGTCCGACTCAGGTCGCCATAGACTGTGATATCAACGACGATATCGACCCGATATCCACGTCTGCCGGCTCTTTTGAATGCACCTACCCCGACAATGGAACCTACGAGGGGATACTGCTCATTAGCGATGACCTGGCCACCAGCACACGGCCGTTCACTATATTCGTCCAGAACGTTGCGCCGACGATGACCGCTATCGACGCCGCCTCGACAACAACAAGGGCTAACGAGCCCATCACGTTCCAGATGCATGCCACGGATGTGACGGCCGACACTCTGTTCTTCGTTTACTCCTGTGGCAATGGCACTTACGTCTCCACCAACCTGATTGCCTCTGATACCGGGGATTTCAGTGCCGAGGGAACCTGCACCTATACGGCTGACTCGACATACACAATCAGTGTTTTTGCCCGTGACGACGATGCGGGGATCTCGGATTTCATGTCCTCCGAGGTCTCTGTCATCAGCTTCTACTCGACCCTTTGTGTCGATCGCTGGAGCGGTCAGCTGCGCTACGTGGACAGCGGGGACTGCGGACGGAGCGAAACACAGATCGACCTGCCTGATGATGCGCCGATCTCGCTGTGCGTCAACAACTGGAACGGTGCCACTCGGATTGGAACACATTGCAGCCGCTCGGAGCATGTCGTCGTTGTGGAGGGCGACGGCTCGATAGATATCTGCGTCAACCGCTGGAACGGCTCGATGCGGGTGAGTGATCGGTGTAGCCGGTCGGAGACTGAACGGGAGTTGTAGGGGGATTTACCCTCACCCCTGGCCCCCTCTCCCATAAATGGAGAGGGGGAACCGGGCCGGTCGTGCTGGCGCTTACATACCGAGGATGTGGAAACCGTTGTCGGCGTAGATGGTTTCGCCGGTGACGCAGGCTGAGAGGTCGGAGGCGAGGAAGAGGCCGACGTTGCCGACTTCTTCCTGGGTGATGTTGCGGCGCAAGGGGGCGCGCTCGTCCATGATGGTTCGGGCCTCGCGGATGCCCTTGACAGCGCTGGCGGCCAGCGTGCGCAGGGGGCCGGCGGAGATGGCGTTGACACGGATGTTGCTGGGTCCGAACTCGGCGGCGAGGTAGCGCATGTTCGACTCAAGGGCAGCCTTGGCAGTGGACATCACGTTGTATTGTTCGACGACGCGCTCGGCTGCCAGATAGCTCAGTGTCATAATGCTGCCCCCACCCGCGGCGTCCATCAGCGGCTTGGCGTATTTGCTGGTCTCGATCAGCGAGTAGGCGGATACATGCTGGGCCAGCGCGTAACCTTCCCAAGGGATATCGCTGAAGTTGCCGCCGAGGTCTTCCTGGCGGGCAAAGGCGATGGAGTGGACGTAGACGTCGAGCTTGCCCCACGCGTCGTTGAGCTGGTCGAAGAGCGCCTCGATCTGCTGGCTGTCCTGCACATCACAAGGAATCGTCAGCATCTGGTCGCCGCCATCGAATTCACCAAGCAATTTATCGAGGTTGCGCTTCATGCGGTCGTCGGGCACGTAGGAGAAGGCTAATTCTGCCCCTTCGCGATGGAGTGCCTGTGCGATACCCCAGGCGATTGAGCGCTGATTCGCGACGCCCATGATGAGCGCTTTTTTGCCTTCCATGAGTCCCATTGATCTCTCCCGTCCCAAAATCAGCAATACGTCATGTTCGTATTGTGCCCGAGGAGCCGGGTAAAGGGCGATAACAAAGCTCTAACAATCACCTCACTCGTCTCTCACTCACGAAACCTAGGATCAGATTGATGGGGAGTGTTCCCCGGCGATCAATGCTGATCGCACGTCGAGATGGAACGGCACCTGAGGAGGTCGCACGTTTGAAACCATTGCGAATGGTACAGCGGTTTTCATTCATTCTGGTTCTGCTGCTGGTTGGATCGCTGGTGCTTGCAGCATGCGGGGACGACGGTGATGACAGCGAAGCGAGTACATCGACACCGACTGAGAAGGTCTCGTCGACCGAGGCGGCGACAAAAGCTGAGACGGAGTCAAACTCTGGCGACGCGGCGGATCTGGGCAGTCTCGATGGTCGGGTCACGGTTGATGGCTCGTCGACGGTCTTCCCAGTGACGCAGGCGATGGCCGAGGAGTTCCAGCTGCAAGCGCCCGGCGTCGAGGTGCCAGTAGGTGTCTCGGGCACCGGTGGTGGTTTCGAGAAGTTCTGCAGCAACGAGACGGACATCTCCGACGCCTCGCGACCGATCAAGCCTGAAGAGGCTGAGGCCTGCGCCGCGAATGACGTTGAATATGTCGAGATACCGGTCGCCTGGGACGGCATCGCCGTGGTGGTGAATCCCGCCAACGAATGGGTGGAATGCCTGACGGTTGAAGAGTTGACCAAGATGTGGGCTCCCGAGGCCGAGGGCGAAGTGACGAGCTGGCAGGACATCCGCGCCGACTTCCCGGACGAACCGCTGGATCTCTACGGCCCTGGCACAGACTCAGGGACCTATGATTACTTCACTGACGCAATCGTCGGCGAAGAGGGTGCCAGCCGCGGCGACTTCACCGCATCGGAAGACGACAACGTGTTGGTGCAAGGGGTTGCTGGCAGTAAGGGCGCGATCGGCTTCTTCGGATATGCCTACTACGAAGAGAATCAGAACATCCTGAAGCTGGTCGGTGTCGACGCAGGCGATGGCTGCATTGAGCCGAGCGAGACAACGATCAACGATGGCACCTACCAGCCACTCTCGCGACCGATCTTCATCTATGTCAGCACGACTGCTGCGGAGCGGCCTGAAGTGCAGGCATTTGTGAACTTCTACCTTGAGAATGCGGCCGAGATCATCCCGCAGATCGGATACGTTCCCTTCGGTGACTCGCTCTACGCAACGCTGACCGAACGCTTTACCGCGGGCAAGACGGGGTCGGTCTTCGGGGTTGGGGGATCGACCGAAGGGGTCACCATCGAGGACCTGATCTTCGAAGACGAACAGATTTCGTAGACGAATGAACCGCTTGAACGGTACAGTCTTCAACGACACCACGCTGCTCCGAACTGAATCCAGGTGGGATTGGTTCGGAGCTGGCTTCTTGCCGGTCACTGGCCGAGGTTGGGTGTCGGGGGAGATGTACCGTTGTCGGATCTGGGGTTCAAGCAACGGCTTAGAACCGTTCCACTGCTCATGCTGGGGGTCGTACTACTGGCGAGCTGTGGGCTGGGCGGCGCTATGACTAGCCGGATCAAGATGGACGGCTCATCGACGGTCTATCCCGTCTCCCAGGCGATGGCTGAAGAATTCCAGTACGAAACAGATGATGTTGAGGTTGCAGTCGGCGTCTCTGGCACCGGCGGCGGCTTCGAGAAATTCTGCAATGGCGAGATTTCGATCACCAATGCATCGCGACCGATTCGGGAGAGCGAGGCGGAAGCGTGCGAGGCGGCCGGCATCGGCTTTATCGAAATCCCCGTTGCCTGGGATGGCATCGCGGTGGTGGTGAATCCCGCCAATGACTGGGCGCAGTGCCTGACGATGGCGGAGCTGCAAGCTATGTGGGCCCCGGAAGCCGAGAGCAAGGTCACGAGCTGGAGTGATGTACGCGATACCTTCCCAGATACCGATATGAACCTGTACGGCCCCGGGACTGATTCAGGCACCTACGACTACTTCACCGAGGCCGTGGTTGGTAGCTCTGGCGCGAGCCGTGGCGACTACACGGCATCAGAAGACGACAACGTGCTGGTACAAGGCGTGGCGGGCGATCGGGGAGCCATCGGATTCTTCGGGTTCGCGTATTATGAGGAGAATCAGCATCTGTTGAAGCTGGTCGGTGTTGACGCAGGCCAGGGGTGCGTAGAGCCGAGTGAGGCATCGATCAACGACGGTACGTACCCACTGTCACGGCCGATCTTCATCTACGTCAGCGCGGAAGCGGCGAAGGACGCATCGATGCAGGAGTTCATCGAGTTCTACCTGAGCGAGGCCGAAGAGATCGTCCCCGCTGTGGGCTTCGTCGCGCTCGATCAGCATCTCTATGACATCTTCCTCGCCCGCTTCGAGGCTGGGAGAACAGGTTCGGCGATGCAAGAAGGGGCGGCAATCGACGGCATCACGGTGGACGATCTGCTCTTCGATGATGAGAAGGAACTGCTCTCGTGAGTGAGATGGCAGCTCCAAAATCAGCACGGCGAGATACGGTGCGTGCCGGGCTGCGGGTCAACCGCTTCAGTCGCCGGAGCCTGCGCGAGTACGGCATCTATGGCTTGCTGCTGGTGTGTGCCCTTATCTCAGTCTTCACGACGGCTGGGATCATCTGGGTGCTCTTCTCAGAATCGATCCACTTCTTCGATGAGGTCTCGATCTTCGATTTTCTGACGGGCACGCGCTGGACGCCACTCTTCGCCTCGAAGGCGTTCGGGGTGCTGCCACTGCTGACGGCATCGGTCCTGATCGCGGCGATTGCGCTAGCGGTGGCGATCCCATTTGGGCTGGGGAGCGCGATCTATCTGGCGGAGTTCGCGCCGCGGCGGTTGCGGGCCTGGCTCAAGCCGCTGCTGGAGATTTTGGCGGGCATCCCGACGGTCGTCTATGGGTATTTCGCGCTGCTTTTCATCACACCACTGCTGCAGCGCATCATCCCGAATCTGCAGACATTCAACGCGCTTAGTGCGGGCATTGCCATGGGGGTGATGATCATCCCGATGGTGGCCTCGCTGAGTGAGGATGCGATCTCGGCCGTCCCCCGGCATCTGCGCGATGCAGCGGCGGCAGTCGGGGCAACGGAGATGGAGACGATCACGGGGGTGACGGTTCCGGCCGCACTCTCGGGGATCGTGGCGTCATTTATCCTGGCGATGTCGCGCGCCGTCGGCGAGACGATGATCGTCGCCATCGCGGCTGGAAACTCGCCAACACTCGTCTTCTCGCCGCTGGAGGGCATGCAGACGATGACGGCCTACATCGTGCAGGTGAGTCTCGGCGATACTCCCCGCGGGACGCTGGAGTATTACACCGTCTTCGCGGTCGGCGCGCTGCTCTTCGTGATCACGCTGCTGCTCAATATCGCAAGCCGCATTGTGGTGCGGCGCTTCCGGGAGGTGTATGAGTGAGTAGCTCGCCATTCCCCGGCAATCAATCTGACGCACTCTACGATAGCCGTCTGACCTGGCGCAAGCGCAAGGCCAAGGCGTTCCGGGGTCTCTGCCTGGCGATGACATTCTTCGGTGTCCTGGCGCTGGCGGTGCTGCTGCTGGACACGATCGGCAACACGTTCACCTGGTCGGTCGTTCAACCGCGCGAAGTCCGCGGTCGCGAGGTTCCAGAGGTGTTGCGATCGTGGTCGCTCTGGGAGGGCATCTACAACCGGGGCGAGATCGAGCAGATCGCTGAGGATGAGTATCCCGAGGGCGAGCTGCAGTTCTACTCCTGGATCAACTGGGATTTCTTCACCAACTACCCCTCGCGCTTCCCCGAGCTGGCAGGCTTCCGCTCGGCCATCATCGGCAGTTTGTTCGTCATCGGGTTGACGGCACTGTTATCGGTGCCGATCGGGATCGGTGCAGCCGTCTATCTTGAAGAATACGGCGGGCAGAGCCTGCTGGCGCGCATTATCGAGACGAATATCGCGAACCTGGCTGGCGTTCCCTCGATTATCTATGGC
>CAYNTE010000009.1:0-34045 GCA_964399615.1 uncultured Thermomicrobiales bacterium | reverse complement strand
CCGAGGATGGCGTAGAGCGCCATCAGCTCGGCGCCCTCCAGCCAGTTCGACTCACCATCCAGCGAGACGAGGACCGCAATCACACTGCCGATCACCAGCGCTGCCAGCTCGAAATTGTTGAAAACGAGCGTGATCGGGTCAGGCCCGACGAACTGACTAACGATCACCAGCACCGGTGCGACGAAGATCGCCACCTGAATGCCTGACCCCAGCGCGATGCCGAGTGCCAGGTCCATCTTGTTGCGATAGGCCGCCTGGACCGCGACCAGATGCTCGGCGACGTTACCGACCAGCGGCACGAGCATCACACCGATGAAGAGCTCTGTCAGCCCCCAGTCCTCCGCCACCGGTTCGATCACACCCACCAGGATCTCGCTCAGCACCACCGTCGCGATTGTCGTGACGGCCAGCAGCCCGATGGCGAGCTTGAGTGGCATCGAGGCTGGGTCGATGTCAACCTCCGCCTCAACATCAGCTCCGCCGTTGCCGCGTCGCAGCATGTAGTAGAGGTAGAGGACGTAGATGATGATCAACACCACCGCGACGCCATCGCTGAGGAATTCGATGTTCTCCTGTGAGGGCCGGTGCTCCGGCGCGCCAATGCTGAAGATCGCCGGCACCATCATTGCCGCCACAGCCAGCACCATCATCGTCGCGTTCAGTCCCGCGGTCTCGGGGTCGAAGGATTGCTTGCCGTGCTTCAGCCCGCCGACCAGCATCGAGAGCCCCAGGACGATCAGGATGTTGCCGATGATCGAGCCGGCGATGGTTGCCTTGACGACGCCCGTCAAACCCTCACGCAAGGCCACGATTGTGATAATGAGCTCTGCTGCATTGCCGAAGGTCGCGTTGAGCAGCGCCCCGAGGTTTGGGCCGGTGTGGTCAGCGATCTCTTCCGTTGCCCGGCCCATCAGGCCCGCAAGTGGCACGAGCGCCAGACCCGAGGTGACAAAGACTGCCGACGGCCCACCGATGCCCGTGAGATTCAGGAGGATGGCGATAGGTGCCATGATGACCAGTGCGTACAGAATCTTCGTCACCACGGCGGTCTCCTCCTTATATATTGTGGCTCCCTTGCCAGCTGGCGGCGTTGGGCCGCCACGTTTCATCGTAACAGGATATGCCTATCGAACGATACCGTCGTGTCGCCGCTCTGCCCGGCGCGGGTCCAGCGCATCGCGCAGACTATCGCCCAGCACGTTGAATGCCAGCACCGTCAACACCAGCGCCGTTCCCGGGAAGACGGCGATCCACCAGGCGCGGCTCAACAGGCGCTGCCCATCGCGCAACATCTGTCCCCAGGTGGCGGTCTCTGGGTCGATGCTCGCCCCAAGGAACGAGAGCGACGCCTCAGAGATGATCGCGTAGGCGATGATGAAGGTGCATTGCACGATCAAGGGGGAGAGGCTGTTGGCCAGGATATAGCGCCAGAGAATCGTCCGGTCCGGCAGCCCGATCGCCCGCGCGGATTCCACATACGGCAACCTGCGGATCACCAGCGTCGACCCGCGCACCAACCGGGCAACGACCGGCGCGTAGGTAAAGGTGAGTGCCAGCACGACGCTGCTTGGCCGCGCTCCCAGACTCACCACGATGGCAATCGCCAGCAGGATGCCGGGGAATGCCATCACCCCATCGAGGATTCGCATGATCAGACCATCGAGCCGTGAGTAATAGCCAGCAACCAGCCCCAACAGCGAGCCAACTGCCGCCGAGAGCAGCGTCACGCTCGCCCCCACCAGCAACGACACGCGCGCGCCATGCAGTAGCCGCGAATAGATGTCCCGCCCCAGATCGTCCGTGCCCATCCAGTGATTGGCAGATGGACCCTGGAGACGCTCGATCGGGCTGGCGATCTTTGGATCATGGCTCGCGAGCTGGTTCGCAAATGCACCACCGGCGATCATCAGCCCCAGAAAGAGCAGGCACCCGACCACCAGCTTCGAGCGCAGCAGGTAGCGCCACCACGGCACGCGGCGGTCCGGCGTATAGTTCGCCCGCCAGCCGCCGACCCGCGACCGGGGTTCCGCCGAATCGGTGACTCTGGCGCTACCGCTGCTCATCGCGCACCCTCGGATCGAGCACGTGATAGAGCACGTCGACGATCAGGTTCGAGACGACGTAGAAGAGCGCCGTCACCATCACCACGCCCTGGATCACTGGAAAATCCCGACGCGAGATACTGTTGATCACCAGCTGGCCCATGCCCGGTAGCCCGAAGACCGTCTCGACCACGATGGCACCGCCCAGCAAATCCCCCAGCGCAAATCCCAGCACCGTCACTGCGGGCAGCAGCGCGTTCCGCAACGCATGCGACCAGGCCACCTGCCGGTGAGGAATTCCCCGCGCAACGGCCGCCGTGATGTAGTCGGCGTGCAGCGTATCGAGCATCGAGATGCGGATCAGTCGTGCAGGCAGGCCTGCCCCTGAGAATCCCAGCGCCAGCGCCGGCAACGCCAGAGACCTGAAGTGCGCAACGATCCCCTCGCTGAACGGCACGTAACCCCCGGCGGGCAGCCAGCGCAGCGTCACGGCAAAGAGTAAGATCAGCAGGATCCCAAGGAAGAAGCTCGGTATCGCCGAGCCGCCGACCGCAACCGTCAGCAGCACCCTATCCAGCAACGAATTTTGATGCATCGCCGCCAGTACCCCAGCCGGGACTCCGATCGCCACGGCAATCAGCAAGCCGTAGAACGTCAATTGCAATGTGGGGATGAATCGCTCTGAGATCGCCTGGCTGACCGGCCGCTGGAGAAAGATCGAGTCACCCAGGTCACCTTGCACGACCCCCAGCAGCCAGCGCGGGTACTGCACCAGCAGCGGCTCATTGAGTCCCAGCCGCTTCCGCAGCTCGCGCACCTGTTGCGGTGTTGCCTCGTCACCGAGCATGACACCGGCAGGGTCGCCCGGCGTCAGGTGCACCAGCGCGAAGGTGATCGTCCCCGCGACCAGCATCACCGGCACGATCATGACGATACGGCGCAGGATATAGCCGATCATCGTGCACCGCCGGCCGTCAGATTGGTGAGTTGAAAGACCCCGCCCGCATTCATGCGCTCAATCTTCGCATTTCGGCCGTGGACGGGGCAGACGCTCCAGTTATTCCTCGAGCCAGGCGTTCGAGAATTCTGGCTGAAGGTTTGTCGAGGCGCTGATACCGTGCAATTTCGGTGATTTCACCAGCATGCGCTTGCTATCACCGAATTTCAGTCGTGGCACATCCTCGTAGAACTTCTGCTGAATCTGTTCCCAGAGCGGGAAGCGAATCTCATAGTCTGATTCCGCCTGCAGCTGAGCGATCAGCTCGTCCTTCTCTTCGTTGCACCACCAGCCGGTCGCCGAGCACGTCAAGTTGCGCATCACCGGATCTGGCCGGAAGCTGGCCCAGGCCGAGTAGATCTCCCACAGCGTCTCATCGTTGCGACGATCACTCAACGTCGCACCGTCGTAGACCTGCAAGTCGACAGTGAATCCAACCGCCTCCAGCTGCTGCTTGATCACAACCGAGGCGTTGTACTCCAACTGCACCTCGTCCTGTGTCATCAGCCGCACCGGCGTGCCGTCGTAACCCGCCTCCTCCAAGATCGCCTTAGCCTGCTCGGGGTCTGGATGATTGTAGATCTCGCTGCCGGCGTCGCTATACCAGATGTCCGCGCCGGGCAGGAGCGTCGGTGTCAGCTCGTAGAAGCCCTCACCGAATGCCGCCAGCATGATCGGCTCGGGATCAAGCGCCAGCTGAATGGCCTTGCGGATGTTGTGATCCTTCGTCAGCGGCGAGTTCAGATTGATGGGGAAGTTCAGCCATGAATCAGGCGGCAGAATCTCGACCGTCACTGCTGCGTCGTCCTTCAGGACCGGGTACTGATCCGAGCTGATATTCTCGACATAATGCAAATCGCCAGCCTGCAGCCCAGCTACTCGTGCCGCTTCGGTAGGGACAGGCCGGAATTCGATCTCATCCAGATAGGCCGCCTTGTTGCCGCCATAGCCCTCCGGCTCGCCCTCAATGGCGGCGTAATCGTCGTAGCGCTCCATCAATATGTGGCGGTCTGGCAGCCATTCGACGAACTTGTAGGGTCCGGTCCCAATGAACTCGGCCAGGCTGGTGTCGTCCGAGGCATCGATGATCGACTTTGGATAGATGCCGCAGCCTTGAACAGCCCGTGCCAGCGCCACCTCGAACGTCCCGAACATGCTGACCAGCTTGAACTCAATGGTCGAGGCATCCACCTCGGTGATCGAGTCGGTGACCGCCAGCATGCCTTCCCCGAGGCCGACGATCCGGCCCCAGCGCTCGATCGACGCAATCACATCCTTGGCTTCCATGGCTTCGCCGTTGTGGAAGGTGACACCCTCGCGCAGCGTGACTGTGTGCGTCAGCCCGTCGTCACTAATCTCGTGCGCGGCGGCCAGCAGAGGAATCGTCGCGAACTCGGCATCCCAGGTGAAGAGCGTCTCATAGACGTGGTACATCACCAGCCCAACGATCGCATCGGTCGTCAAGTGCACGTCCAGATTCGGTGGCTCACCCGTCAAACCGACGACGAGCCGTCCTCCCGAAACCGGACCGTCCTCTGCTTCGGTCTCCGTCGACTCGGCGGTCTCACCGGGAGTCTCCGCCTCAGTAGTTGCCGCCTCTTCAGTCGTTGTCGATCCCGAGCCACCAGCCTCGGTCGATTGCTGTGTGGCTTCGTCGGGAGAATCCTCCGTTGCCGCTTCACTAGCCGTATTGGTGCTGGAGGAATCATCATCGTCATCTCCACCACACGCCGCCAGCAGCCCGCCGAACGCCGCCGTCATGCCCAGCCCTGCCCCTAGCTTCACGAGGCTCCGCCGGCTGAGCAGGAGCGAGCGAGCATCGTACGGTTTTTCCATAAGGTCGATACCTTCCAGCAGAATCGGTTGCGGACTCATTAGTTATCAAGCGACGAATGATAAGGCGGTGTAGGGCTGCCGTCAATTTACCGATGCCTGGCGCAGCAGCGTCTCCAGCGTCACGGTCGCTAGCGCAGGGTAGAGCGGCACGCCCTCCAGCCGCTCGATGGCCAGGCAGCAAACCGGTGCCCAGGACATCAAGTATTCCTCGAAAAAAGCCGCTGCCCGCACTCGATCGCGCTCCATCTGCGAAGCCAGCGCGTGCAGCTCGACACCGAGATGATCGGGGGCGCCAGCCCGCCACTCAGGCCGCACCTCAAACCCCACCTGCATGTACCAGCGCTGCACGGCCTCGGTCGGGGTGCTGTTCAGCATGCCGTCTGGATCGAGAAAGAGGGAGGCATAGGGTGGAACCAGCTGCAGCACTGCCTGGCTGTAGGCCAGCGCCGCAGCCTCTGGCGTCAACCCCTCGATAGCCGTCGCAAGCCCCTCCAGCTCGCTGAGCTGTCCGAGCATCGCCGTATCTGGCTCCACCAGCCAGGCATCGCCCAATAATCGAAGCCTCGTGGCTGGCTCCACTTCAGTTCACCCGGTTGTGTGGCTCGTGGCCGTTCAGCACGTTTGCGACATTGGTCATCGCCAGGTAGAGCGAGCGTTCCTCCGCCTCCGCCGAGGAACCGCCGATGTGCGGCGTCAGAATCACATTGTCGAATTCCACGTATGGGTTGTCTGGATGTGGCTCTACCCGGAAGACATCCAGACCCGCGCCAGCGATCCGGCCGTTTGCCAGTGCATTGACCAGCGCCGACTCCTTGACCACCGGCCCGCGAGCCGTGTTAATCAGGAAAGCCGTCGGCTTCATCAGCTCCAGCGCATCCTCGTCGATGAACTCCCGTGTCAGCACCGTCAGTGGTACGTGCAGCGTCACGAAGTCCGAGACCCTCAGCAGCTTCTCGAGCGGTGCCAGTGAAATGCCATGCTCGTTCGCAAAGGTCACATCCCAGACGATGTCGTTTGCGATCACATTCATGCCGAATGCCCGGCCCAGCAGTGCCGATGCCTTGCCGACTCTCCCCAGCCCGACGACACCCAGCGTCTTGCCCCACAATTCGATGCCCGTTCGCTCGGCGTGGCCGCTGACCCAGCCTTCCGAGCGTATCGCTGCATCCGACTGGTGCACCTTGCGTGCCAGATTCAGCATCATGCCGAATGCCAGCTCTGAAACCGAGTGGTTGTTGCAGCCGTGACAGTTGCCAACCACGATCCCCCGCTCGGCCGCCGCTTCACAGTCCACGTGATCGAAGCCGACCCCGCCAGTCGAGATCACCTTGAGGTTCGGCGCGGCATCCATCACCCGCGCGGTAATCGGCTCCAGGCCGGTGATGATGCCCCCGGCTGTGGCGGCTAGCTCGCAGATTGCGTCCTCAGTGAGCGGATATTCTGGCTCGATCTCTGCTAGCGTGCAGTTTCTCGCCTCCAGGAAGTCCCGCATCAGCGGTAGACTCTCCCGAAATTTCCGCGACAACACCACCACCTCATTGCTCATCCCACGCCCTCCCTTCGCCCAGGTCGTGTTTCTATCATCGTGAGGGCATTCTAGCCTGAGTGGCCATGCTAGCGGTCAGACTCCGCTTGTTGAAGTTCTCATGCTACACTGCCATTTAGGTCGTTACGTACTATATGAATGGCCGCTGGGACACCCAACCGGCCTAGCACAAGGGAGGGTATGTGGCTGTCGCATCAGCAGACAAAATAACCCAAAGCGCTCTGGAACACGTTTGGATTCATGGCGCGACGTGGCAGCAACTGGCCGAGGAAAAGGGACTTAAAGTCTTCGACCACGGTGATGGCGCTCGCCTGTACGATGTCTATGGTAAGGAATACATCGACGGCATCGCCGGGTTGTGGGTTGTTCAGGCAGGGCACGGCCGTGAAGAAATCGGCCAGGCCATGAAGGAGCAGGCCGCTCGGCTTGCTTACGTCTCCGCCTCCAACTACACGACAGTCCCAAGCACGGCACTGGCGCAGGAGATCTCCGATCTCACACCAGGCGATCTCAACCGAATCTTCTTCGTCTCCGGTGGCTCCGAAGCCGTTGAGACCGCGCTCAAGATTGCCAAGCAAGTCCAGGCTATGCGCGGTTTCCCGCGACGCTACAAGGTTATCGCTCGCCGTGGCTCCTATCACGGTCGCACGATGGGCGCATTGAGCGTTACTGGCATGCGCGAGGAGAAGTACTTCGGTCCCTTCATGTACGGCGTCTCGCATGTCCCTTCACCCAATAACTATCGAAGCCAGTTCCCCGGCCTCTCGGGCGAAGAAGACGATATCGCTTGCGCCAACGCGATCGAAGCTGAGATCGAATTCCAGGATCCCGAAACTGTCGCCGCCGTTATCGGCGAGCCAATCTCCACCGCCAACGGCGTTCAGGTGCCTTCCAAGGCCTACTGGCAGCGGCTGCGCGAGATCTGCGATAAGCACGGGGTCATCCTGATCGCCGACGAGGTCATCAACGGTTGGGGCCGCACCGGCACCTGGTTCGCCATGGAGCAGTATGGTGTCGCGCCGGACCTGATGACCATGGCCAAGGGTCTCTCATCTGGCTATGCGCCGGTTGCCGCCGTTGCCGCCAGCGAGAAGCTCTTCGAAGTCTTCAAGGAACATCCCGATGTCGGTATCGGTCACCTGCTGACCTTCGGTGGCCAGGCCGTTGCCGCCGCGGCAGCGCTCAAGAACATCGAGATCATGAAGGAAGAGAAGCTGCCAGAGCAGTCGCGCGATAAGGGCGAATACCTCATGGCGCAACTCAAGGAGCTGGCCGCCGAGCACCCGACGATCGGTCAGGTCCGCGGCCTCGGCCTCATGTGCGGTATCGAGATGGTCCGCGATAAGGAGACCAAGGCCAAGTTCGAGAAGAACTCACCGTTCATCAAGCGCGTCAATGAGCTCTTCGATGAGAAGGGCCTGCTGACTCGCGTCTGGGATGTCATCCACATCGCGCCACCGTTCGTTATCACGAACGACGAGATCGATCGTACTGTCGCGATCATTGACGAGTCCCTGACTGCGGCCGAGAACGAATTCGCCGACGAGATTAAGGCCTGACGTTCCCGTCCCGCACATCATCACCGTCCCCAGTCTGCAACAGACTGGGGACGGTCCCTTCATAATCGCCCTCCGGCGGAGCGAAGTGGAGCAAGATCGCATGCAGAGAAGCACAAGCCGCCGAAAACGCCCCCTCATTATCGTGCTCTTGCCCATCATCATTGGCATCATCACTGTCGCGATCACCTACTTCAGTGGTGAGGAACAGACGGTCCCCGTCACTGGGCGCGAGCAACGCGTCGGCATGTCGGACCAGCAGCAGATGGCCCTCGGCGCTGAAGTCTTCCAGCAGACACTGATGGAAGAGCGCGCCAAAATCGTTGACTCTGGTCCCGAGTACGACATGGTTCGCAATGTGGCCCAGCGTATTGCCGCGCAGGGCGCGAAAGACAAGCCTGACTTCGAGTGGCAGGTGGTGCTGATCGATGAAGCCCAGGCCAATGCCTTCTGCCTGCCTGGCGGTAAGATCGTGGTCTACACAGGCTTGCTCCAGGTCGCTGAAACCGAAGCGCAACTCGCCGCCGTGGTTGGCCACGAAGTCGCCCACGCCACCGCCGAACATGGAGCCGAGCGCATCTTCCGCGAAGAGCTCACTAACACCGCCGTCCAGATGGCCGCCGGTGCTGTCGCTGGCGGAGACCCCCAGCAGATGCAGCAGATAGCAGGATTATTGGGCGCTGGCGCGCAGGTCGGCTTCTCGCTGCCCTGGAGCCGGAGCCAGGAGTCCGAAGCCGATGTCATCGGCCTGATCTATATGGCTCGCGCAGGCTACAACCCCGAGGAGGCCGTCACACTCTGGGAGAATATGGAGCGCGCGACCCAGGGCCAGCGCCAGCCGGAATACCTCAGCACCCACCCAGACCCCCAAAATCGCATCGCCGAGATCCAGGAGTGGTTGCCCCGCGCCCTTGAGGAGTACCAGGAGGCGCGGTAGGACGTGGCTTCGGGGACCACCAATCGGCCCTGTACTTTACTGAGATTGTTTGGTGGAATAGATTCCGTGGTCGTAGGAGAGGCCAACTTCGCGGGCTGAGCCGTCGTCTGGCCGTACCCAGGCGTCGCGGTAATAAATCCCCCGACGGCAGGAGACCGCCACCACCGTGCCCTCGCCATAGACTGACATCCGCACGCGCTGCCCCACGCGCACCCGCTTCAGTGGCTTCGGCCCCGTATTCCGCCGCCGCTTGGATTGCTTTGGACTCTTTCGCTTGCGTCCCGCCATCTTCTCACTCCGGCCATCCAGTCTAGAACGTATGTTCTAATTCTAGCAGCGCTGTGACTGGCTGTCCAGCATAATTAGAGGCTAACGCCCCGGTAACTCGTGATGTTTCCGCGGCTTACCTAGGCAAGAGCGACACTCAGTTTCACACCCTATGAGAGTGACGGAGCTGTGCATCGTCACGTTCTAACAACCCGTCCAACCATCAGCCGCCGCCTTGCACGCTGGCTAGGGATGGTGCTTCACGCTCTACCTCGAGTGGTTGGCTGGGCTTCGACAGCACGAACTCCAACCTCCCTGGTCCTGACCGCCACCCTGATCTTTATCTGCCTCAACACCCTCGGTGCGACCCAGCGTTACGAGGTGCCGTTCCGGCAGGCGCTGCGGGTACATAGCTATGGCGACCCCGGCCAGGCGATACACCGCATTCAGACTGACAACATCACCACCATTGCCCACCTCAACGAACTGGCTGGCGATCCAACTACTCCCCAGTTGCGTCGCGATATCTACCGCTTTGCACCGATTCTTCTCGTCCCCGCTGGCCCGTTCCCAACCGATGACGACACCTTCATCGGTGTTTACTACACTCTCTCGCAATCCACCTTCCAAGGTACGCAAGTCACGACGATTCAGTATTGGTACTTCGCCTCGGACGAGAACGAGGGAACCGTCGCCAAGAAGCGGCTGGCCCTCTTCGGACAGCCGATCGATCGCGAGCTTATCTACCAGGTGCGGCTGCTCAATGGCGAGATCGTCGCAGCCCACTTCCAGGCGCCGATCCACAAGCTGGTGCGCTTTGATTACGACGGGAGCGAGCACCCCATTTTCCGGATCGCGAGCGGCAATCACAACTTCGCCCTGATCCACCCGTACCTGCCTGAGCAGTGGACCAATTTCCAGATCATTGCCCCGATGCCCCGCAGCGAAGCGGTTCACGACCCAGCCCACGACCCCGACTTCGTTGCGCTGGCCGCTGGCGAAGCCCTCAGGCAGCACGACATCAATCTCAGTGAATACGTCTATATGGAGTTCCAGAACCCCGTCACCGCGGGTCGTGTGACCGTCTCGGTGCTCGTCGACGGTCGCTGGTACTATCTCCACGATTCCATTGCAGGTCTCACCCGTCCTGGCTACAACCAGATCGCGATCTATACCGGATTCACGCCACTACCAAGCCAAATAGAACGGATCTGGGTGATTGCCCAGACCCGTCAACACGTTCAGTTTGAAGTCTTCTCGGTCTACCTCTATCCGCAGCTCCGCCTACCTGCCTAGATGGTTGCCCAGATTATCGGCATTGAGGCGGTCATCCAGCTCGGCATTCGGGTCGTAGGTCTCAACCCGAATCATGTTCTCTTCGTTGTCGAAAACCAGTGCCGATCCTGGATCGATCACCACGACACGGATCCCGCCACCAACCGAGAGCGGGATCGTGTAGCCCAGCAGATCAGGATCGAGCATATCGATGATCTCCTGGTCGGGGATCAGCAGGTAGCTGACGTGCGGGTCAAGCGGAAGCCAGCGATGGGCATACTGCAACCCCTCAATCGTGTAGTTGCTCTCACCATTGCGGGCCTCGAACATCACGCCGAACGAGCCATCGTTGAGGTCGTTCCCCAGGCCGTAGACCGGGTAATCGGGAATCAAAAACGAGAGTTGCCGGAAACTGCCAGCCACACGCGGCCCGCCGATCGTCGTCAAGACGGCCGTAACATCGTCAGGGTAGCTGCGTATGTCAGTCGTGACCTCTTCCCAGTGGGCATCGTTGCGCGGCACATCGAACTGCAGCGTGTCCAGCGGCACCGACTTCGGCGTCGCCAGCACCACGGCGCGCGGCAGCACGAAGAAACCCGCCATGTTGATGATCGAGAAGATCACCAGTGCGCCGGTTGGGGCAAGTCGAGTCCACTTCGTCTGCAGTCGATTGCGCGAGAACCAGCGAGCTAGTCCGGCCGCGGCCATGCCCAGCCAGATGAAGAAGACCGGCAAGATAATCAGGACGTACCCTACCTGGCCCGTGTGGCCCAGCAGGAATGTCGCCAGCGCCGGACCTGTCCAGAGCAGGAAGAAGATTCTGTCCGTGCGCGACAGGTTGCTCAGCCAGCTAATGCCGTTGCGCGCCGCAAAGGCCAGCACCACCAGCCCAACATTGATGCCAAGCAGCAGACCAGCCGCCACGAGCGCGAGATTCTTTGCCAGACCAACCAGGTTGAACGCCAGCAGCGATGTCTCCGAGCCAACCAGCTCCGCAAGATCGCGCGAGGCCTGGATATAGGCGATTGGTCCGCCAGCAAGCCAGAGCAACGGAACACCCCAGATTGCGCAGCTGACGACAAAAACGACACTGGTGCGGATACGCTCTCGCCACGGAAACATCCACATAATGTAGAGCCACAGGGGAACAAGCAAGATCAACGCGCTCTGACGCAACGATCCCAGACCGGCCAGCGCCAGCGTAGCCAGGAGCAGCGTACGTAGCTCGCGCTCCCGGATCGTGCTGTAGGCCAGGGCCAGGAACGGCAGGACCAGTGCGAGTTCGACGGCGTAGGTCAAGGCGACTTCACTGTAGTACCAGACCAGCATCGAGCTACCGAACGCAACGGCCGATAGGGCAGCCACCGAACGTGACATAAAGTACTTTGCCAAGTAGAAGAACGCAGCCGGTGCGATAGCCCCCGCCAGAACGCTGAGCAAGGTCAGACTCTCGTTTGGATCGCCGGTAATCGGGTTGAGCAGCTTGCCAAGGAAGATATAGCCGATATACCCCGGCGGATGGGGCTGGTGGTGGCTCAGGTTGTAATCGAGCGTCCCCAGCGCGAATTGAGCCGAATCCCAATTCACCGGGAAAGAGCTCTGGAAGGGAAGCCGGAGCAGCAAGAAGCCAGCTCCGATCAATAGGGCAATTATTCGATCGAGCGCCACGCCCGAAAGCGCGCGCAATTCAACTTCTGCCCAGCGGTACAACCGCTGTTCAATAACGTCCACTTTTTGCATAGTCATTCGCCAGTTTACGAGCGCTGGTTAGCGCGCAGCGGGGTGTTGGTGCTGATACATTGCGATCGGCCTCCAGTTCACGGTATCCATGCTCGCCGCCATCCCTCAGAACGGTTGTGAGCATTCGGTCCTGTTGGACCCTATCGACACCTGACAACACATTCAGACCGATGAGGGTACGGTGCACACTAATGATTAGTGAGGTGGGTCGACCGCATTTCGCCACCTCGACGGGTTCAACGGCGGCATGCTATACCACCTGTACATCTGGGGTAGCCCGGCGACGTGGACCGGGGTTTCTAGGGCATGAGGAGAGATATTCATGACGAGCGCACCACCAAAATCATCGTTCGACGTCCGCCATCGCAGCCGGACCATAGTTGATGGTCGCGATCGTGCTGCCGCGCGATCCTATTTGCGTGCGATCGGGCTGGATGACGATGACTTCACGAAACCAGTCATTGGTGTCGCTCACTCCTGGATCGGCACCATGCCCTGCAACTTCGGCATGCGACGCCTCGCCCAGCAGGTGATGAAGGGGATTCGTGAGGCTGGCGGCGTCCCGATGGAGCTCAACACCGTTGCTATCAGCGACGGCATTACCATGGGCACCGAGGGCATGAAGACCTCGCTCGTCAGCCGCGAAGTCGTCGCCGATTCGATCGAACTCGTGGCTCGCGGCCACATGTTCGATGCCATCGTCATCATCGGCGCCTGCGACAAGACGATGCCCGGCTCAGCGATGGCCCTGCTCCGGCTCGATATCCCCGGCTTCGTCCTCTATGGTGGGTCGATCCTGCCTGGCACCTTCCAGGGTCACGACGTCACCATCCAGGAAGTCTTCGAGGGTATCGGCGCAAATGCCGCCGGACGCATGTCGGATGAAGATCTGCTGGAGCTGGAGCGCAACGCCTGTCCGGGAGCGGGGGCTTGCGGCGGGCAATTCACCGCCAACACCATGGCAACAGCCATAGAGGTGCTCGGCCTCTCGCCAGTCGGTATGGCCTCCCCGCCGGCCGTCGACCCCACCCGCGAGCAGATGGGCATCGAGGCAGGCAAGCTGGCGCTCAAACAGCTCGAAGAGGGCCTCAAGCCGAGCGACATCATCACTCGCCAGTCATTCATCAATAGCTTCGCCAGCGCGGCCGCCACCGGCGGATCGACCAATATCATCCTGCACCTGCTCGCCATGGCCCGCGAGTGCGATATCCCGCTCACGATCGATGACTTCAATGAGTTCAGCGACAAGACGCCGATCATCGCCGACCTCAAGCCCAGTGGCGTCTACTCCGCCGTCGATGTCCACAACGCTGGCGGTATTCAGCTCATCACCAAGCGGCTGATCGAGGGCGGTGTTATCGATGGCAATCAGCGCACCGTCACAGGCCGCACGCTGGCTGAGGATGTCGCAGATGTCACCGAAACGCCCGGTCAGAAAGTGATCCTGACCGTCGAGACTGCCAAGAGCAAGACGGGCGGCCTGCTGGTCCTCAAGGGCAACCTCGCCCCAGAAGGTGGCGTCATCAAGGTCTCCGGCGCGGGGCGATCCAGCCACCGCGGACCTGCTCGCGTCTTCGAGCGTGAGGAAGACGCCATGAGTGCCGTCACCGCGGGTCAGATCAAGGCTGGCGATGTCGTTGTCATCCGCTATGAGGGTCCCAAGGGCGGGCCTGGCATGCGCGAGATGCTCGGCGTCACGGCAGCTATCGTCGGTGAGGGACTCGGCGAGAGCGTTGCCTTGCTGACCGATGGACGCTTCAGCGGCGCAACACGTGGCTTCATGATCGGACACGTCGCTCCCGAAGCCTTCGTTGGAGGTCCCATCGCTGCCGTGCGTGAGGGCGACATCATCAGCATCGACGTCGATGAGCGCTCACTACATGTTGAGCTATCTGACGAAGAGATCGCCCAGCGACTGGCGGAGTGGAAAGCCCCAGCCCCACGCTACACCAGTGGTGTGCTGGCCAAGTACGCCGCGCTCGTGTCATCAGCCGCGGAAGGGGCCATCACCAAGCCAATTTTCCCTGAAAGCTAGTGCCTATAGAGCAGTTTCCCTGAATCATGTAGAATCGCTTAACTATCAGGGAGTGTCGTGGCGAGCTCAGTGTCACCTCAGATTTGTGCGTGCATCAGAACTCGTCCGCCAAACGATTGGCTCGCATGGCTTCAGCGAAATCACCGCAGCGAACGGCTGACGACGTCGATGCGACGCAACTTCAGCCCGATGACATGGTGGCTCTCGGTCCAGATACGGCGCTCGACGATACAGAAGACGATGGGTTCAACTCACGAGGCAGCTACACCATCGCCTTTGCGCATTTCTCGCACGACGTCTATTCATCATTCCGCGATCCGCTGATCCCGATCATCGTCGATAAGCTCGGTATCTCCATCTTCCTTGCCAGCCTGATGGTGCCAGCGCAGCAGTTGCCGAGCCTCTTGCAGCCGTTCATTGGCGTCTTTGCCGATCGCACGTCAAAACGCTGGTTTGTCGTTCTCGCGCCAGCCGTGGCCGGCATCTCGGTCAGCTCCATCGGCCTCGCTCCGAATATCGCCACCGTATTGCTGCTGCTCTTCATCGCCGGTCTAGCTTCGGCCGCGTTCCACACCCCGGCCGTCGCACTTTCGGGTGAATATGGCGGCAACAAGATCGGCCGTGCGATGGCCCTCTTTCAGGCTGGGGGCTCACTCGCTCGTGCCGTGGGGCCATTGATGGCAACCGCTGCCGTCGCACTCTTCACCTTCGAGGGCATTTGGGCGGTCATGTTCCTGGGGATCGGCGCATCGATCGCCCTCTACTTCACCGTCGATACCACCGAGAGCGACGCGGCCTCGCGTGAGCGCTCCCAGGAACCATTCATGCCCTACTTCAAAGCTCGCTGGAACTATGTCAGCGCGCTGCTCGGCTTCGGGTTGCTGCGCTCCATGGGGCGCGCACCGTTCACCATCTTCCTCGTCGCCTACCTCACCGATATCGGTCGCAACGAGTGGTACGCTGCGGCCTCACTGGCAACGATCTCGTTCGCCGGCATGTTCGGCGGATTCTTTGGCGGCATCTTGTCCGATATCGTCGGGCGTCGCATCATTATGGCCGCGAGCGCCGCAACCGTCGTCCCGATCCTCTATCTCTATTTGATCCTTGAGAATGGCAGTATCTGGGTCATCTCGTTGCTTGCCCTGGCCGGTGTCATGGCGATGGCCACCGGGCCCGTCGAGCTCGCCCTGTCGCAAGAGATCATGCCCGAAGCGCGCGGCGCGATGGCAGGGGTGACGCTTGCCTTTCGCTTCACCACGATGAGCCTCGTTGCGCTCGCTTTCGGCGCGATTGCCGACCACGTCGGCCTGCAAACCGCCTATTGGTTCGTCCCCGGGCTATCGGCCCTTGCGCTGCTCATCATCCCCTTCTTGCCCAAGCGCGGCGAGACCATGCCAGAACCCGTCTTGCAGTAGAAACTCAGACCCTCTGGACAGTTTCGCCAGTATCGGTAGAATCTCCTATCTAACGTTGGGCCGTTACGGGACGCGTGAATAGAGCCTGCATATCACAGCACATTCCGGCGCTCGTCCCCCAACCGATTGGCATGCATGAGTTCAGCCAAGACAGCGCAGCAAGCCGCAGATGACGCCGGCGCTCTCGATCTCACCATCGATGGCGCGGCCAAGCTCGATGCAGATGCACGAGCCGGTGCGACACAAGACGATGAGTTCAACGTCCGCGGCAGCCTCACCATCACCTTCGCCCACTTCTCGCACGACGTCTACGCCGCGTTTCGTGATCCACTGATCCCGATCATCGTCGACAAACTTGGCATCTCGCTCTTCGTCGCCAGCCTGATGGTCCCAGCCCAACAACTGCCCGGTCTGCTGCAACCCTTCATCGGGGTCCTGGCTGACCGGACGTCCAAGCGCTGGTTCGTCGTCCTTGCCCCAGCCGTGGCTGGCATCTCGGTCAGTTCGATCGGTCTCGCCCCAAACATCGCGACGGTCCTCATGCTGCTCTTTATCGCTGGCCTCGCCTCGGCCGCGTTTCATACGCCCGCCGTGGCGCTCTCCGGTGAATATGGCGGGAACAAGATGGGTCGCGCGATGGCCATCTTCATGGCCGGGGGATCGCTGGCGATGGCTGTCGGCCCGCTCATGGCGACGGCGGCTGTGGCGCTCTTCACCTTCGATGGCATCTGGGCCGTCATGTTTCTGGGGATCGGTGCGTCCGTCGCCCTCTATTTCACTGTCGATACCACCGAGAGCGACGCCGCCTCGCGCAGACGCGGCAATGAAACGTTCATGCCCTATTTCAAGGTGCGCTGGAGATATATCACGTCGCTGCTCGGCTTCGGGTTGCTGCGCTCCATGGGGCGCGCACCGTTCACCATCTTCCTCGTCGCCTACCTCACCGATATCGGTCGCAACGAGTGGTACGCTGCGGCCTCACTGGCAACGATCTCGTTCGCCGGCATGTTCGGCGGCTTCTTTGGCGGGATTCTCTCGGATATCGTCGGCCGACGCATCGTGATGGCCGCCAGCGTTGCCATGGTGATGCCGATCCTCTACCTCTACCTTTTCCTGGAGAACGGCAGTATCTGGGTCATCTCATTGCTGGCGCTCGCCGGCATCATGGCCATGGCAACTGGCCCGGTCGAGCTGGCGATGGCGCAGGAGATCATGCCCGAGGCTCGCGCAACGATGGCAGGGGTAACGCTCGCCTTTCGTTTCACCACGATGAGTCTGGTCGCGCTGGGGTTTGGCGCGCTTGCCGACGCCGTCGGGTTGCAGAGCGCCTACTGGATCGTGCCGGCCCTCTCGGCCCTGGCGCTGATCATGGTCCCCTTTCTCCCCAAACGGGGAACGGTCATGCCCGCCCCCGTCCTCTCTGAGTGATCGTAAATTCATGGCACAATCTGATCGTGCAAGGAGGGCGAGCGTGGGACGGTTTTCAGTCTATATCCTGGCGAATGGCGCACGCGGGCCACTCATCACCGGCGTCACCAGCACACTGAGGCCACATGTCGTTGGTTACCTTCAATCTGGTCAGGCCGATCGCCTCGTTCACGTCGAATACTTCGATGAGCCAGCCAAGGCGATCGAGCGCGACGATGAGATCCAGGCGTTCAGCCGGGAAGACCGTCTGGCGTTGATCGATACCCAGAACCCCGAATGGCGTGATCTCGCCGAGAATTGGTTCGAACGCCCCGCTTGCGAGTGACATTCACCTATTAGTGCAGCGGAGGCTTTTGGGCACGGCTTGGAATGCGTCGCAGCTGCCCGGTGTTGTCCTGGTTGGTGGAGTCTGGAGATATAGAGCTTCCGGAAGGAGTCTTGATGTCCGAAGGAACGGAACTACATATTGGCATTGTCGGTGGTCAGCACCACCGCACCTGGTCCGAAATCGTGGAGCAGTATCAGTGGGCCGATGAAATCGGCCTCGATTCGTCTTGGTCGTTCGATCACTTCTTCTCGCTGACCAAGGGCGACGACACCGGCGGCTGCCACGATGGCTGGATGCTGCTGGCCGGGCTTGCCTCCCTGACGAAGAACGTCCAGCTCGGGCTACTCGTAACCGGCATCACGCATCGCTACCCCAGCGTGCTCTTCAAGCAGGCTGTCACACTCGACCATATCTCCCACGGTCGCGCCATCCTTGGTCTCGGCGCGGCCTGGCACGAGCGAGAGCATCAGGCATATGGCATCCCGTTTCCACCGCCCGGCGAGCGCGTCGATCTCACCGGTGAGGCGCTTGAAGTCTTCCGGCGCTTCGAGCAGCAAGAGCGCGTCACCTTCCACGGCGAGCATCTTCAGATCGAAGATGCGCCGTTCGAGCCAAAGCCCGTCAACGGTCACATTCCCGTCCTGATGGGCACCACCGGCAAGCGCATGATGCGGCACGTCGCTCGCTATGCCGACTACTGGGACGGCGCTGGCACCGTAGAGGAGACGGTCGAGCGCATCGCCAATCTGCACCGCATCTGCGAAGAAATTGGGCGTGATCCCTCCGAGATCGTCCCCGCCTTCCAGGCCAATCGTGAGACCGTCCTCGACGAAGCTAAGCTGCGCAAGAGCTTCGCCGATTACACCGCCGCCGGGATCCGCATGTTCTTGCTCTCGATCCCAACTGGATCCCCCAGCCCAGAGCTACGGCATAATGTCGAGAGGGTGATCCCCGAGCTGCGTGAGGCCGCTCGCGCCGGGGCATTCACCGCCAACATGTCGTAACCGCGCTGCCGCAGAGCTGGAGCAAGACCGATGCTTATCACCACCACCAACAACGTGGAGGGTTATCCAATCAAGGAATATCTGGGTGTCGTGACTGGGGAGGCGATCCTCGGTGCGAATATCATCCGCGATATCTTCGCCGGTGTCCGTGACATCGTCGGCGGTCGCTCGGCTGCCTACGAAGAAGAACTCCGCAAGGCACGCCAGACGGCGTTGCAGGAGATGTCCGACGAGGCTGCCGCACGCGGCGCGAATGCCGTCATCGGTGTTGATATCGATTACGAGACCGTCGGGCAGAGTGGCGGCATGCTGATGGTCACCGCGGCTGGCACCGCCGTCAAGATCTGACGAACAGTCGGTCGCCGAGCTCCAATCTCGTCGGCATGCCATCGCTGATGAAGCAGTAGTAACCGCGCGTGCCGAGGTCCAGAAATTTCAGGGCTTCGCTCGCCAGTTTGGGAGCTGCTTCGGGATCTCCCAGGCAGAAGCGGCTGTACTCCAGGCAGGGCGTCGCGACGATCACCTTGCCAAATTCCAGTGACCTGCCGCCCTCGCCCTCAATCCGGATACCAGCCTCGACGTCCTCCAGATTGAAATACTCGTCCGTCTCGACCAGGATGTTCTCGCCCGCGATCCCGTTCGTGATGCGCTCCCCAAAGCGTTCGCGCATCTTCTCGTAGTGCGAGGTGAAGAGCACCGAGAGCATGTTGCCGTTGCCGCGATTCCGGCTTTCCGGGTGGCTGGCGCAATGCACGTCGATCACCGGCTGGCCGTCCTCCTCGGCCGTCACCAGACTGTCCGAAACCTCCAGCGCATCTGTGCTGAGGATCGGATCGGGGATGTAGATGTGGAACGGGCGGCGGCCTTCACGCTCGAACGCTGGCTTCAGGCTCTTCCGCTGAATCTGGAGGCGGACAACCGGCCCCACCTCTCGCCACTGACTCATTGCTCCCCCTCGACAGCTGCAAGATGCTTGCTCAGTGTCTCATGAAATTGCGTGGTCCAGCTCGCGTGCTCCGGCTTCATCAAGACGCTGCGGAAGACCGTTAACGACGGCTGATCCCATATCACCTCAGGATAGCGTGCTTCGATCAACCCGCGATCAACACGTAATGTTGCCAGATAGAGCGGATCGTCAGGATCGTCCATCGCGCGCTGGAACGTGTGCTCAGTCAACTGGCTGATCCGGCTCGCTGTCGTTTCTCCCTGGCTGGGGATCGCGAAGAAGTTGAGGATATCCAGCTCCGGCTCCAGCACCAGCCGCCAGCGCTCATCGTCCTGCAAGATGCCAGCCCAATCGACCGCCGCCTGATGGCAACGCGCCAGCATTGGCCCAAACCCACGCTCCGCCTCCAGCGGGAAGCACTCCAGCGTTGCCCAGAGCGCCGCCGCGGCTGCTCCGGCCCGCGAACACTCCAGACTGATCTCGCCCAGATGCAGCTCGTCCGAGGTGAAATAGGTGTATGGAGAATCATGCTGATAGTACCGGCCGACCGCCGGATCCCGAAAGATCACCGCGCCACAGCCGTACGGTTGCAGGCCGTGCTTGTGTGGATCGACTACGACGCTATCGGCCTCACCGATCGCCCGGAACGGCTCGCCCGGGATGCCATCTCGGCCTGCGATCAGCGTGAAGAACCCGCCATAGGCCGCGTCGACGTGCAGGCGCACTCCGGCTTCGGCTGTCATCGCGCGGATCGTCTGGATCGCATCGACAGCTCCCAGACCAGTCGTCCCAGCCGTCGCGACCACGGTGCCGATCTCGCCTGAGTCGAGCAGTGACTGCAGATGATCGAGATCGATCCTGCCATAGCTGTCCGATCGTATCGTGACGTGCTTCGCGCGCAACACGCCGCTCACCCGTTCGTGGGTGTAGTGCGCTTGCTCGCAAGAGGCGATGGCCTTGTCCGGGTGAATCGAGCGTGCAATCCAGAGCGCCTCGAGGTTCGCAATCGTACCGCTGGCCGTTAGATGCCCCAGATGCTCCTCCGGAAGCCCGAACATGGCCGCCAGCTTAGGAACGATCTGCTTCTCGAGCTTCGATGTGGCAAGGCCGCCATCCAGCGCGTGATTGTTGGGGTTGATCTGCATTGCCGCCAGGTAGGCCAGCGACGCGACCGGATGCGGTGGCTTCAGCATCTGCCCGGCGTAGCGGGGATGGGGGTAGGGATAGTTCTCACGCAACAGTCCGGCCAAGTCCGTCAGCGCTCTGGACACATTCACGGGGTCGACTTGCAGCGTCTCATCCGGCTCGAAGCCTCCCCATTCCGCTACCCACTGATCGTGGGCCGTGAGCAGGTTCTGAGCCTGCGTGAGATACATCTCCCGATCCATCATCCACCTGATTTCGTCTGTTGCAGTTCGTAGTGACGCTCATTCATGCTAGCGTTCACCGAGAATAGTACGCAAAGGAGACCGCCCATGACCCATGAGAAAGAATTGGAGTTCGGCGTTGTCGTCGCTCAGCAGTGGCGCGACTGGCCAACCATCCGCCGTCAGGCTGAGTGGGCCGAGGAGACCGGCTGGGATCACTTCTACGTCTTCGATCATTTCTATTCACTTCGCCCGACCCACGATGGGCCGACTCACGAGGGCTGGTCGCTCCTGGCCGCGCTAGCCGTCTGCACCTCGCGCCTCAAGCTCGGCACCATGGTCACCGGCATGACTCACCGCCTGCCATCGGTCTTCTTCAAGCAGGTCGTCACCATCGATCACATCTCCGATGGCCGGATGCTGCTTGGCGTCGGCGCATCCTGGAACGAGCCAGAGCACACCACCTACGGTATCCCGTTCCCGACGCCGAGCGACCGCGTCGACCTCTTTACCGAGGCGATGGAGGTCTTCAAGCGCTTCGAAACAGAGGATTTAGTCAATTTCGAGGGCAAGCAGCTGCAGGTCGTCGATGCGCCCTTCGAGCCGAAACCCGTCAACGGCCACATCCCCGTCTTGCTGGGCACTAGCGGCAATCGCATGCTGAAGCGTGTCGCGCGATTTGCCGACTATTGGGAGCCGGGTCGCTCCGCCGCCGATGTGCCGGCCCTCTGGAGCCAGATTGAAGAGCATTGCAACGAGATCGGTCGCGACCCATCCGAAATCCGCCTCTCCGTCTCCAGCTACTGCGAAAAGTCATCGAACGAGAGAGCCCCACGTGTCGATTGGGACGCCGATTGGCCCGAGACCGAGCGGCGCGTCCGCGATCACGTCGCCGCCTATTACGAAGCCGGCATGCGCACCTTCTACTTCAACATCCCCACCGATGCCCCCAACGACGTCCTCGAACGAACCGCCCGCGAACTGATCCCCAAGCTCCGCGATGAGTACCGTGGATAATTTCACAGCCCAGGCTCTGGAGGTCGCCAGGGCAATCGTGGCCGAGGTTGATGCGGCTGGCGCAGCGGTCGTCGGCAGCGTTGCGCGCGGTGATACGACCGAGACCTCTGATATCGACCTGACGTTCGTGGGTGAGGGGCCGGGCTACGAGCTCTCACGTCGCGATGGCTGGCTCATCTCAACCAGCTGGCGAACCGAACCGAGAATCCGTCTGACCTTCACCGACCCCGCTGAAGCGCTCTACGGCATCCTCGGTTGGCGCGATGCCGTCATCCTCGACGATCCACAGGGCACACTCGACGCGATTCAACAAGAGGCGAAGGCTTGGACTTGGGATGCAATCGGCGATGAGAAGCTCGAAGCCTGGGTTGCGGACTTCGTCACGGGGTTTGCCGAGGAGATCCACAAGATCACACGCATGACGCAACAGCGCAACCATCTCCTGGTCGCCATCCAGCGCTCGATCCTTGCCTTGCGACTGGCCAGCCCGCTGGCGATCCACCGCCGCTTGCTCTGCACCAGCGAAAACGACCTCTGGCCGCAGGTCAACGCAACGCTCGGCGAGCCGTGGGCGACGGTGCAAGCTCAGGCATTGGGCTTGAGTGGAGAGACGCTGGAAGAAACTGCGCACGCGTCGATCCGCCTCTTTGCGCTCGCCTGCCAGGAAATAGACACAACGTTTCATGTGAAACAACGCGAAGTGGTCGAGGCCGCGCTCGCGATGGCCGCAGAGGTGATCGATCCCTCCCCATAAGACGCGGGGAGGGATACGAATGATGACGCTAGATTGAGCCGTCGCCCTCGAAGTTCTCTAGCCGCTGCTTGACATCGGCCAGGAAGCGCGTCGCGGTCAGGCCATCGAGCAAACGGTGGTCGACCGAGAGCGAGAGGTTCATGATCGGGCGGATCGCAATGGCGTCGTCGATCACAACCGGGCGCTTGACGATGGCCTCCATCGAGAGGATCGCGACCTGCGGCTGAACGATAATCGGGGTAGATGAGATCGAGCCGAGCGCGCCGGGGTTGTTGAGCGTAAACGTGCCACCGCTGACGTCATCTGGCTTCAGCTTGTTGTCGCGGGCGCGGCTGATCAGGTCGTTGATGGCGCGCGCCAGACCGAGCTGATTGCGCTCTTCAGCGTGCTTCACGACCGGCACGACCAGATTCTCTTCCAGCGCCACAGCAATGCCGAGGTTGATCGCCTTGCGCAGCACGATCCGGCCATCGTCCCAGCTGGCGTTGACGTTCCTGTGATCTTGGAGCGCCCCGACCACCGCACTGGCGATCAGCGGCACAAAGCTCAGGCTGCTGCCTTCTCGGGCCGCGTACTCCTTCTTGTGAGCCTCGCGATAGGCGACCACCTTCGACATGTCGACTTCTATCCAGACGCTGACGTGCGGCGCAGTCTGCACCGAGCGCACCATGTGGTCAGCGATCTGGCGGCGCATCGGTGAAGCTTCGATCACCTCATCGCCGGGCTGCAGGTCGATCTTGGATGGTGGCGCTGGGGCACGATCTGCGCGCGGCGCTGGTGGTGGCGGAGCTGCCGGGCGGGGCTCTTCGGCGGGCTCAGGGTGAGCAGGTGGGCTGGCGATGAATTGTTCTATGTCGCTCTTGGTCACCCGGCCGCCGATGCCGGTGCCCGCGATGTCAGTCAGATCGATCTCGTGCTCCTCGGCCAGCCTGCGCACGAGCGGTGACGAGCGGATCTGGAGCATCTGGATCTCGTCGCGCTCCTCACGTGCCCGGCGCAGCATCTCGCGGCTGTCGCGTTGATGCCCGTTCGATCTCTTTGCGCTGGCCGGTTGGCGAGGACCGCGATCGGTCAGCATTGTCGCGGCTGGGCGCATCTTGTCGATGCGAGCTGCCGACATCACCACCGTACGGTCCGGCTCCTCGTCCTCATCTTCTTCAGCCACCGCTTCGGTCACCGGGGTTTCTGTCGATTCCTGCACGGCTGCGGTCGCCGGGTCGTCGGGCGAGACTTCAGCGGGTGCTGCGCCCTCCGCTTCGATCACGCAGATCGCCTCACCGACGGGCACGACATCGCCCTCATCAGTCAGGATCTCGACAATCGTTCCCTTGACGGGCGCTGGCACTTCGGCATTGACTTTATCGGTGATGACCTCGACCAGCGGGTCATACTTGTCCACCGTATCGCCGACTTGCTTCAGCCAGCCGGCAATGGTGCCCTCAGTGACACTCTCGCCGAGCTTCGGCATCGTGACGCGGGTGCCTGCTTTTGTTTCTGGCATGGTGCTCTCCTTCTCTGGTATAGACGCCGATTCTCAGGCGCGGCTAGAACGCAGCTAGTTGATCGATTGCCTGGTAGACGTCGTCTCGCTTCACCAGAAAGGCGTTCTCCAGTGGCGGGCTATACGGCATGGCCGGCACATCCGGCGAAGTCAGGCGCATCACTGGGCCATCGAGGTAGGTGAACGCCTCCTCAGCGATGATGGCGGCGATCTCGCTCGCGACACCACCGAACCGGTTGGCCTCTTGAACGATCAGCACCTTACCCGTCTTGGTTACCGATTCGAGGATCATCTCGGTATCGAGCGGCCGGATCGAACGCAGATCGATCACCTCGATCGAGCCACCGTGGTCTTCGACATAATCATCGGCAGCATTCAGCGCCTCATAGAGGTATGCGCCCCACGAGATGATCGTCAGGTCACTGCCCTCGCGCATCTTCTTCGCCTTGCCGATCTCGACCAGGTAGGGCTCGTCGGGGATCTCGGCACGCAGCGCGCGGTAAGCCTTCTTGTGCTCCAGGAAGATGACCGGGTCGGGATCGAGAATCGCACTGCGCAGCATGCCCTTGGCGTCATAGGGATCAATCGGTGCGACGACCTTCAGGCCGGGCACGTGGGCATAGATCGCCTCGATCGATTGCGAGTGATACAGTGCGCCGTGGATACCGCCACCGTAGGGTGAGCGGATGACGATGGGACAGCCAAAGTCGTTGTTGGAGCGATAGCGCAGCCGGGCTGCCTCGCTCATGATCTGATCCATCGCTGGGGTACTGAAATCGAGGAATTGCATCTCGGCGATCGGGATCAGGCCGTTGGCAGACATGCCGATTGCCGCGCCGGCGATCAACGATTCGGCCAGCGGCGTGTCGATCACCCGACCGCGGCCATACTTCTCCAGCAGGCCATCGGTGGCGCGGAAGACCCCGCCGCGTGCTCCGACGTCCTCGCCGAGCACGACGACTCGCTCATCCTCGTCCATCGCCTCGTCTATTGCATCATGTACCGCCTGGATTAAGAGTTTCTCTGCCATGTCAGATGGATTCCTTTCCTGGGAACTCCCGGTTTCTGAAGAGATCGAAGTCACGACGGGAGGTACTTATCCATCCTCGGCGTAGACGTGCAGCGCCATAGTGCTGGGATCGGGCAGTGGTGATTGCTCGGCAATCTCATGCGCCTCGTCCACCTCAGCCTTGGCACGCTTGCGCGCGTCTTCAAGCCACTCGTCGTCGATGATGCCCATCGACTTCAGGCGCTCGCTGGTCTCGCGGATCGGGCCGGTGTCGCGCAGGTGCTCCAGCTCTTCCTTGGAACGGTAGGTGCGGTCATCATCGTCGCTGGAGTGCGGGTTGAAGCGCGCCACGGTGGCCTCGATCAAGGTCGGGCCATCACCGCGACGTGCCCGCTCGACCGCCTCGACACAGGCCAGATAGGTCTCGACCGCATCGAAGCCGTTGACTTGCACGCCCGGCAGACCATAGCCGGCGGCGCGGTCGACGACATGCTCGACGCCCATCTGCAAGCTGGTGGGGACGGAGATCGCATAGCCGTTGTTCTGGCAGAAGAAGACGACTGGCAAGTCATGGATCGTGGCGAA
The DNA here is from genome assembly GCA_964399615.1 of uncultured Thermomicrobiales bacterium. Lineage (GTDB taxonomy): Bacteria > Chloroflexota > Chloroflexia > Thermomicrobiales > CFX8 > CAYNTE01. The sequence continues at coordinate 8,460 of CAYNTE010000009.1, read as the reverse complement.
GTTCATTGCTTCGTGGAAATCGCCCTGGCTGGTTGCACCCTCACCGAAGCTCACCGCTGTGACGGCCTCCTCGCCCCGCAGCTTGGAGGCGTAGGCGATGCCCGTCGCATGGGGGATCTGCGTGGCAATCGGGCTGGAGCCAGAGAAGATGCGCAGTTTGCGGCTGCCGAAGTGGTTCGGCATCTGGCGGCCGCCGCTGGATGGATCATCCGCGCGCGCCAGCATCGCCAGCATCAGATCGGTGGCAGTCATGCCAAATGAGAGAACCATTGCCATGTCACGGTAGTACGGAACGAGCCAGTCCTGGCTGCGGTCGAGGGCGTAGCCGAGTCCAACTTGGGCGGCCTCTTGCCCTTGTGCGCTGACGGCGAATGGGGCTTGACCAGAACGGTTCAGAATCCACATTCGCTCATCTACAGCCCGCGCCAGCAGCATAGTCTCAAGCATGCGCCTGAGAAGGTCGGGGTCGATGCCTTCCTCGGCGGTGCTGGTCGCTTCAAACGTCGTTACCCCGGCAGACGTAGTTGCCATTGTTGTCCCTCCATCGGGTTTGGTCTCCCGCCGGATCACTCCCCTCTGAGTGCCGGATCATTGGGAAACGCGCGGGTGGGGTAGCTCTTGCTATTCAGTTGTTATTTGCGCGGATCACTCTACTTGAATAATCCGCGCGCGAATCGTCTAGATATGGAGTGCGCCGTCACCAGCAGCTAGCGCCGCCTCATGCATGATTTCCGAGATCGTCGGGTGGGCATGGACCGTGACGCCCAGCTCCCAGGCCGAGGCCTCGAACATCATCGCCAGCCCGGCCTCGGCGATCAACTCAGTCGCCAGGTGGCCGAGGATATGCACACCGAGAATCGTGTCGGTGTCAGCATCAACCACCATCTTGGCGAAGCCAGTCGTATCTCCATCGACGCGAGCCTTGCCGCTGGCCGTCATCGGGAACTTGCCGATCTTGACGTTGTAGCCTGCGTCCTTGGCGTCAGCCTCGCTCAACCCAACCGACCCGATCTCCGGGTGACAGAAGGTGACGTACGGGATCTTCTTGTAGTCCAGCTTCACCGGCTTGTGGCCAGCGATCATCTCGACTGCGACCACTCCTTGGTGCATGGCGGTGTGCGCCAGCTGCTGCTTGCCCGTCACATCGCCGATGGCATAGACGCCCTCGATGTTGGTACGCATGAAGTCGTCGATCTCGATGTGGCCGTTGTCGTTGACCTTCACGCCGACTTCCTCAAGACCGAAGCCACTGACGTTGCCGGTGCGGCCGATTGCCACCAACAGTGCGTCGGCTTCAATCGTGTCGTCCTTGTACTTCAGCTTGACGCCGCTCTCGGTCACCTCGAAATCTTCTGTCTTTGGACGGAACCCGGAGATGACGTTGATGCCCTGGCGCTTGAACGAGCGCTCCAGATCGCGAGCCACTTCCTTGTCCTCGTTCGGCGCAATATTGCCGACAATGGTGACTTCGGATCCGAACTCGTGATAGACGCTGGCAAATTCAAGACCGGTAGCACCAGCACCACGGATGATCACGCGCTTCGGCAGATCTTCGCTATAGGTTGTGTGGTCACTGGTCAGAATCGTCGTGCCATTGGACTCAAGACCGGGGATCTCGCGCGGGGTCGAGCCGGTGTCAATGACGATATTCTTGGCCTTGACGGTCTGTGGCTCTGCGCCTTCCTTCTCGACCTTGACCTCATTGGCCGAAAGCATCGTGCCCCAGCCTTCGAAGACGTCGACCTTGGCATTCTTGAAGAGGTACTGGATGCCCTTGTAGTTCTGGTCGACAACAGCCCTCGCGCGCTGCATCGCTGTGGCGTAGTCGTAGGTGATCTCACCAGGATTCACGCCAAATTCCGCTGCTTTGCCCACGGTCGTGGCCACCTCTGCGGCCTTCAACAATGCCTTCGCCGGGATGCACCCGCGGTGGACGCAGGTCCCGCCGACAAGGTCCTTTTCAACCACTGCTGCGCGAAGCCCTAACTGGCTCGCGCGAATCGCAGCTACGTACCCGCCAGTTCCACCACCAAGGAATACGACATCGTATTCTGTTTGCGACATATGCGACTCCGCCACCTATTGTTATCTACTTGCGTAGATGAGTGCGTTCAATCTGTCTCCTCGTGTCCAGTATAGCAACCGAACCGCCGATTGACCCCAATATAGTGGATGTGCGTGCCTGGGATTTGACGCTGAGAGGCACCGGATCGCTACAATCGCGGGGTGAGAGGAGCCGGAAACCCACGGTGGTCAAGAACCCGTCCGAACCCAACGACCAGACGTCCCCCACAAGCCGTACCCAGCAAGAGGGGTTCGATTGGTGGGGTCGCCACTGGGAGAAGCCGGAGCCGCGCCCGTTGCAGTGGCTCATCAGCCAGGGCAGCATCGCCGTGCGCGAGGCCGCCTTCCTGAGCCTGGCCGTCGAAGCGCGCCGCACGGTCATCGTCATTGCAGAGTCACCCCAGGCCGGCAAGACGACCTTGCTGACGGCACTCATCCAGTACTTGCCCCAGGATATCGACGCCTATTTCGTGCGTGGGCGCTACGAGCGCTTCGCCTTCGTGCTCGATGCCGATCCAGCGCGCAGCTACATCCTCTGCAACGAGATCAGCCGCCATCTGCCCACCTACCTTTGGGGCCGTGGGGTTAGGATCCTCTTCACTGCGCTCGAACGCGGCTTCCCGATGGCCACCACGATGCACGCCAGCTCGGGGACCGACGCTCTGGCACGACTGCGCAGCTATCCGCTGGAGTTAACAGACCGGCAGCTTGCGAAGATCGACTTGGTTGTCACGATCGAGATGGAGCATATCGACCACCGGCTCACCCGGCGTGTCACCCGCACCGAATCGCCAGTGCAGGCTGATGACGGGTTGGTGATGCGCACACTCAGCCGCCGTGAGCCATTCCGCTCACCACGTCCGCATGTCGAGCTCGGGGCGATGCTGAGGATGCTCTCAGATTGGTTTGGCGACGATGATGATGAGATCGCCCGGCGCTTTGCCGCGCGCGAGCGATCGCTGCGACCGCGCTAGCTGTCAGTCGCCCGAGGCCATGCCATAGCTGGCCTGGCGGCGTGGCGCATCTTGCCCCAATGCCCAGAGCCACGAGCGCCGGATCAGCGCCGAAGCTGGGCGGATCAGCAACCAGAAGGCGTAGAAGCGACGCCGGGCTGGTGGGTCAGTCGAGAGCACCCGCGTCTCGGTGGTCACCAGCGTGCCGCCGTGCCTGGGCGTGAAGCGAAAGCTGACCGCCACCTTGTTGAAGCGTGGCTCGTTGAAGGTCATGAACGCGCTGCGGCCCGCGTAGGTCTTGGGGTCGATATCGACCGGATCCCAGAAGCGGTTGATCGCCCCGATGACGACTTCACGCTCCGGCTCCTGCGCGAGCATGGTATAGCCCGCATCGAGCATCTGCTGCACGAGTGGTTGATCGGGATCCAGCTCAGCGTCGCGCCGGCCAAGCAGCCAGGCTGGCAGACTCGATTTTCCGAAGAAAAATGGGAGAAGCCGGATGCTATTGGGGGAAATAGCTCTCCAAGAATCCTCAACTGCGGCGGGCGGGCTGGGAATCCATGTCTCTTGACGTTCGCGGACATCGTGGTCCGGCATAATCGCCTCAAGCAACGTCGTCGTTACCATCGGTGGTGCTCCTTCATCATCATTGATGCGGATGCGATTGTCTCCGTCCGGCTCCTCAACAGATTCAACACCGGCCAGCGGTGAAATATGACGCGGTGAGTCGCCGGTTTGTTCCCATCAAGCCTATCGAACCCAGCAGGAAGATGCAGGTCCGTCCCTGACCTGCCAGACCAAACCGATTCGACCGCTGCCGAGCGTAACCAGCCAGCCTGAAATATGGCTTTTGCCAGTGTGGAGCGATGGGATACGACCGTCTCGTGCGGATATCACTACGAGGCATGCGGTGGACCCACGACACGCTCCGCGGGAACGGAGTCCGAGACTGATCTCACAACGTCTATCCCATCGTCGAACACGCGATGTGCTCGGCCTTGCACTGCTGGCCGCAGCGGCATTTGGGCTCTCGGCCTGGGGCTCGGCCTCGGTCTTCGACCGCCTGCCACACCTGGAGGACGAGGTGGCCTTCGTCTTCGAGGCCAAACTCATTGCTGGCGGTCAGATCATCGGCGATGCCCCCGCCAATCCATCGTTCTTCAGCGCGCCATTCGTCATCGTCAAGGACGGCAACTGGTTTGGGAAATACCCGCCAGGCTGGCCGCTCATGCTTGCAGCCGGCGCGTTCATCGGCCAGATGTGGGTCGTTAATGCGCTCTTCTCCGCCCTCGCCATTGGCCTGACAGGCTGGATCGGGCGGCAACGCTACGGCATCGCCACCGGGTTGATCGCGGCGGTTCTGCTGGTGAGCTCACCATTCTTCTTCATCATCAGCGCCACCTTGATGTCGCATATGTCGAGCCTGGTCTGGGCCATGCTGGCGCTGCTCTGCTACCTCCACTGGAGGAAAAACCACAGCTGGATGGCGGCGCTCGGCGTTGGAGCGGCTATCGGCATCCTCTTTCTCTCGCGCCCACTCACCGGCGTCGGAATCGGCATCCCGCTCGCCATCGCGATTCTGATCGACACCATCCAGCTACGGTCGGTACGCGGCCCCGCAGTCATGGCCGCGGCATTCGCACCATTCGCCATCGCCTTCCTGGCCTACAACCAGGCGACCACCGGCGATCCATTCACCAGTGCCTACGTGCTCGTCTGGGAGTACGACACGATTGGCTTCGGGTCAGAGTACGGCCGCTATGGCCACGATCTGGGTGACGCGCTGCACAACCTGCGGGTGAATGGCGATCTGCTGCTGGAGATGCTCTTCGGCTGGCCCTACCGGCTGAGCATGGTTCCCGTCATCATCGGGGTGGTCGTGGCGGCGGTGCGTGGCGTTCAGTCGCTCGCGTCGCGCGGCGCACGCAAACTCTCTGAGGAGTACCGGCTCGATCTGCTGCTGGCTGGCATGGCTATCGGCCTGATCGCAGCCCACATGCTTTACTGGGCTGCTGGCGCGATCTACGGGCCGCGCTACTACTTCGAGGCTATCGGTGTGCTGGCGTTGCTCGGCGCGCGCGGCATCATGCACCTCGTGCACGGCGTCCGTCTGGCGATCGGCAATATCGAAACCGAGCCGCGCTGGATCGCTCCATCACTGGTCGGCGCGGTGCTCTGCGTCATGGTGGGCTTCAGCTTGTGGCAGGCGATACCGGAGCAAGTCGATACCTACCGAGACTGGTATGGGATCAACGACGATGACGTCGCCACGGTGCAAGCCCAGCACCTGGACAACGCACTGGTCTTTATCCACCGTGAGGAGTGGCAGGACTACGCGCCGTTTTTTGTTGAGAACTCCCCGCACCTGGATGGCGATGTCATCTATGCCATCGACCGCGGCGACGACAACCCCAAGCTGATGCGTGAGTATCCCGACCGTGACGTCTATCTCTTTATTGATGGCGCACTTCGGCCGCTGTCATCAGCCCATTAGGACATTCTTGGCGACGAAGATCAGGTTTGCCGGCCGCTCGGCCATCCGGCGCATCAGGTACGGATACCACTCATCGCCGAAGGGTGTTGAAACCAGCACCGTGTAGCCGCGCTCCAGCAATTGCTGTTGCAGCCCGGTGCGGATGCCGAAGAGCATCTGGAACTCGAAGCGGTCGCTACCGATGTCGTTGCGCTGGGTGTACTCGATGACATGCTCGATGATGCGTTCGTCGTGGGTAGCAACGCAGGTGTACTTGCCATAGGCCAGCGCATACTTCACCATCTTGAGGTAGTTGACATCGACGTCCCGCTTCTCGGGATAGGCCACTTCCGGCGGCTCCAGATAGGCACCCTTCACGATCCGCAGGTTGGGGCTGAGGTCCATCAGACCCTTCAGATCGCGCATTGAGCGGTAGAGGTATGACTGCAGCACCGTGCCGACGTTGGTATGCCCAGCATCGTGGAGCCGGCGGAAGATCTCCAGCGTGTGATCCACTCGCCACGACTCCTCCATGTCGATGCGCATGAAGCGGTCGATCTGGCCGGCATGGCCCGCGATGCGCTCAACGTTGCGGTAGGCAACCTCGGGGTCAAGATCGAGTCCGAGGTGCGAGAGCTTCAACGAGATGATCGTGCCAAGCCCCTCGTCCTGCATTCTGTCGAGCACGTGCAAATATTCTTCGGTGACCGACTCCGCCGCGGCTTCGGTCTCGACGTGCTCACCAAGCAGCGCCGTGTTGGTTTTGAAGCCACGTTCCTCAAGATCGCGCAGCGTGATGACGGCTTCGTCGAGCGATTCGCCCGCGACAAAGCGCGCCGCTCCCAGCTGCATACCATAGCGATCGACGACGCTGCGTACTGCCGGATTCGATGCAGCCCCCAGAATTCCCTTGCGGACAGCAGCGTTGAGCGTGGTTGCGGTGCTCACGGTCTCTCCTCCTCGTTGCGGAGCTATGGTTGGCGTGGATGAGAGCGCCACAAGCGCCAGCATCCACATCCAGCATCTTACTTCTTTTTACGGCGAAAGCTGCGAAGAGATTGCGGAATTCCGGGCGCTTTAGCTTGCGGAGCGTGGCACCAGCCCGCTCAGTTGTGCCAGTTGCAGAGCCCCCTGCAGATCGCCACGGTTGAGCGCGACGCGTGCCGAGGCAAGGTTGCTGTACTGCCTTGCCGATACGCTCTGCGGGGCGGCATACACCTGATCGTAACCGGTGATGATCAGATTCATGGCGTTCCACCACTGCTCGCCATTGATCCCGTTCACTTCAGCCGTCGACCACTGCCGCAGCCAGTCGTGCCACTCTTGCTCCAGCTCCGGGTAGCTCTTGCCGATGATGTCGAGCGGCAACACCTCACGCTTGTACATCTCTTTGTAGGCATCGATGCCGTAGGTCTCAATGATGTAGCGGGTGAATGAACAGGCAGCGTCATATTCGATACGCTTGCGTGTGCGCCCTTCATAGCCGGCATCGAAGAGCAGGTAGTCAATCGAGGGCAGCAAGCCGCGCTCCAGCGCCCAGGCTGCCGTCTGCTCCGGCTCGATATAGCCGTACTTGGCAAAGTGCGGGGCCATCATCCAGGTCGCCAGCCCCTCGGCATAGAAGAGACCCGCAACATGCGGCAGTTGCAGCGTGCCACCCGCCACGACGTGGGTGATCTCGTGAATCAGAAGCGCTTCGAACTCGTCCGGCGCGAGACTACCGTCCTGCAGGACGAAGACCTGCCGGTAGTCCGACGCCGCGAAACCCTGGCAGGCGAGGCACTGCGGATCGAAGAGTCGGTCCGCCAGAAAGATGTCGATCGGCCGGTAGTCGTCGGTTCCCAGCCGCTCGTTGACCTCAGCCAGTAGCATGGTCGCCTGATCGGCTACTTCTTGAGCACGTTCCGGTGGGAACGCCCCGGGACGCCAGCGGATCGTGAAATTACCGATCGTGTAGGTCTCGGCATAGTAGGCGTAGAGGCGTTCAAACGATGCGATCGTCGGGGCTTCGAGCGCTGGCGCTTCTGCCTGCAGCAGTTGCACCTCCAACCCACTCGCCGGTGATGCAGTCGCTGGCTGCTCATCCTCGGTCCCGGTCGCTGATGGTTCGTCGGTTGCGGTTGGTGGCGGCGTCGGGGTCTCAGTCTGGGTCGTTGCCGCCACCGGTTCGGTTGGTGTGGATGTTGGTGGCGATGTGGAGGTTGCAGTCGGCGCGATATTGGCTGACTCGGTAGGTGGAGTTATCTGATCGGAGTCACGATTCTTATCGATGGCGGTCGAGATGATGAGTCCTGCTGCGATGCCGATGAGTACGATGGCGAACATCAGCACAACATAAGCGGTCCGTCGCACCCCTTGAGTGTCCTTCCCCCAGACCTCAGACGGGAACACCTCAATGTGTTATGGGCCCGAAGACCCAACCCACCGCCACCCTCTATGACGTGAGCACCGTAAAGGTGTATCACATGGGGATCGGGAACCGGTAACCGGTAACCGGGGACCGGGTGGGAACGGGAGTCGGTGGTCGGTTGGGAACGGGAACGTCGAGAGTTGGGTGGGGACTGGGATCGGGAACCGAGGTTCGGGGATCGGTTTCCGTGGTCCGGGCGGGAACGGTCCAGCGCTGTAGAGGCGTGCCGCTGTCGCACCTCGATGCCCAGGCTGAGAACTCCCGCTTCAGACTGTCACGTCAGATAGTCGTCCCGAGGACTGCGAGGGATCTCCCCGGAGATTGTTGGAAGCTCTCAACCTCCCCAACCAGAGGACCACTCCCTCTGTCATCCTGAGCTTGTCGAAGGATCTCTCAGGAAATCGTGCAGTGGAGGGGCGTTGGTATGAGTTGCCAGTCCCGGTGAGAGATCCTTCGACTCCGCTGCGCTTCGCTCAGGATGACAACGGGTGTGGTCGCCCAGGCCGAACGACGGCAGTCGTTGTTACCTCTCCTGAGAAACAGGTGTTACCTCTCCGGAA
>CAYNTE010000008.1:31400-34046 GCA_964399615.1 uncultured Thermomicrobiales bacterium | reverse complement strand
TCGCCAGCCATGAAGAAGACCATGTCGATGCCTTCTTGGACATCGCCGCGGGCTTCCGAGATGACCTTACCCATCTCCTCGGTCATGATGCGAGCGAGCTCTTCTTTGCGTTCGATCAGAAGCTGCCCGATCTTGAACATGATCTCACCACGTCGTGGAGCGGGATAGAGTCGCCAGGTATTGAAGGCATTCTTGGCCGCTGCCACAGCGTCGTCGACATCCTTGCTCGTGCTCTTGGTAAATGTGCCGATCAGTTCGCCGGTAGCAGGGTTCTTGCGATCGAATGTTTCGCCACTCGACGACTCAACCCACTGGCCGTTGATGTAATTCTTAAAATCGGGCATTTTCGCTGAATCTCCCTCGTATCGTCATCAGGTTCCTTCCCGGGACACCGCGTGCTCCCGGAAGTGCCTGACGCATTATCCTTATTACTGGCAGTGTAACAGACTGCCTGCGGCGAATTGGCGAGTGATCGGAGCAACGGTGGCCGACTATCCACCTGAAGATGAGAAGGACCAACAAATCAATGCGATCGCCTTGACAGTGGTTATCGTATTGGCATTGATCTTGTTGATCAGCGCGTTTCTCTGGGCGATGGGAGCCCTCAACCCGATCATGGAGGATTTCATATCAGGATCAGAGCCAACGGTGGAGGCAAGTCCTGCTGAGACGCCAACCAACGGCGCCCCAACACCAAGCGACCAAAACGTGACGCCAACATCGCAGGTGGTTGGTGGGCGAGATGCGGAATTTGCACTGGTATACTGGTCGGAGGCAGCGCCACTGCCAAAGCATCACCAGCATTGAAAGGACGTCCTCGTTGCAAACCGTATCAATAGTTGGCCTTGGACTCATCGGTGGGTCGATAGGTCTGGGGCTGAAACGCTGGTCCAACAAAGATGGCAAACGTGAAGATGTGCTTCGGATTATCGGATTTGACCTCGAACTCCAGGCACAAAACTATGCGAAGAAGATCAAAGCTGTCGACCGCACTGAGTGGAGCTTGCCGCGTGCGGTCGAAGGCGCTGATGTTGTCGTTCTAGCGGTGCCGCCGCTCGCAATGCGCGACGTAATGGAGACGATCGCGCCGAGCCTCAATGCCGGCACGGTGGTCTGCGATGTCGCCTCGACAAAGGTTGACGTACTGGCGGCCGCTGATGAATTACTGCCAAAGACCGTCAACTTCGTCGGCACCCATCCAATGGCTGGAAGTCATCGAGGCATCGAAGGAGCATCCGCTGATCTCTTTGATGGCGCGACATGGTGCGTTGTTCCATCCGTGACCGCTAGCGAGAGCGCCGTGCAGACTGTCCTCGGCTTGGTCAACGCCCTGGAAGCCGACCCGCTCTTCGTCGACGCACACGAGCACGATGGATTTGTCGGCGGCGTCAGCCACCTTCCATTCCTGCTCTCCATCGCATTGACTCGCTCGGTCAGCAAGGATGCTGGCTGGCGGGACATGCGGCATCTCAGTGCTTCGGGGTTCCGCGATGTCTCAAGATTGGCGGGCGGTAGCGCAGTGATGCACCGCGACATCTGCGTCACGAACCGGGACAACATCGTTCGCTGGCTCGGGGAAGCAATTGATGAGCTCTATGAGATGCGTCAATTGATTCACGAAAACTCGGAACAATCGCAACAGAAGCTGCTTGACATGTTCGACGACGCCCGTGATGCGCGAGCGGAATGGGCGACGACCGAAAGCAGCAGCGGCAAACTGGTTCAGGACACCGAGGGTGAATTGACGGACATCTCTGTCGGTGGGCAGATCCAGCAGATGATCTTCGGTAATCTCTTCCGCCGTAAGCCGACCATGTCGGACCGCGACCGCCGGTAGATAGACGACGTCGAGGTTCCAGCGATATGGCTCACAGCACTCCCTGGGTCGACGCAGCGTTTTTTGAGCGCTCGGTCGTCGATGTCACGCGCGATCTCATTGGCCGCCGTCTAGCAGTCATGCAGGATGGTGGATCAATTAGTGGCATAGTCGTCGAGGCCGAAGCATACGACGGCCCGAATGACCCAGCCTCCCACGCGGCGTTCAAGCCAAACGGTGGTGCGCGGGTCATGTGGGATGGGCCAGGGACAATCTACGTCTATGCGGCGTACGGCGTCTATCCGTGCCTCAACATTGTTTGCGGACCAGTTGGCACACCTAGCGCGACACTCATCCGGGGCATGGCGTTCGAGGACGAGCTGGGCACCATTCTCGGGCCAGGTAAGGTCGCCCGGGCATTGGGCGTATCCTTGGACGATCAAGGAGCACCTTGGTCCGGAGAGCGATTCAAACTTTCGAGCGATCGTCTGGACCTGAAGATACACAGCGGCCCACGCATCGGCATCAACCGCGGCACCGACTTGCCCTGGCGCTTCCACGCCGATCTCAACGAGCTACGAGAGCGATACGCCAATGGCGATCAAACACCTTGACCGAAATACCGTCGAACAGATCGCAGCGGGTGAGGTTATCGAGCGTCCTGCTGCCGTGGTCAAAGAGCTGGTCGAGAACGCCCTCGACGCGGGTGCCACGCGGATTGACGTTTCGATCAATGAGGGCGGAATCGATCTCATTGAGGTTCGTGACAACGGTATCGGCATTGCCACCGACGAGCTGCCTGCGGCCGTAGAGCGGCACGCAACCTCCAA
>CAYNTE010000008.1:0-31300 GCA_964399615.1 uncultured Thermomicrobiales bacterium | reverse complement strand
TACGTTCGACGGATCATCTCGGCCTACGCAATTGGCTACCCAGACGTTGCGATCTCACTTCATGTCGACGGCCGGCGCGTACTCGCGACTGATGGGTCCGGAGACAGACTCCAGGCCGTCGCCGCGATCTGGGGAATTGAAACTGCCCGGCAAATGGTCGAGTTGCAGATGTATCCGCACGAACATGAAGGCTATGCCGTAGCAGGGGTCATCTCGTTGCCTTCGATTGACCGTGCCCGGCGAGATCAGCAGGCTCTGTTCGTGCAGGGGAGGCTCATTCAAAGCAACCAGCTTAGTGTCGCCTTCGAGCAAGCCTACTCAACGCTGCTGATGGTTGGGCGCCGTCCGATCGGCTGCATTCTGATATCGACCCCTGGCGACCGGCTGGACGTTAACGTACATCCCACCAAGCGTGAGGTGCGCTTTGCCGACGAGCGGCTCGTCTTTGCCCTCGTGCAGCGAAGTGTGCGCCACACACTGATCGAAGAGGCGCACGAGCAGCCAGTCACGACCATCGTGGAGTCGCCTCTGGCGCCATCGCAGTCCTGGGCAAAGGTCGGTGTCGATCCCGCAACGCAACGACGCTTGACGCTCGCCGACCCGCGCCGAATCGACCGTCCCCGCCCTGAACTTGCGGATGAGCGCCCACGCGACGACGCCGAGACTGACCTTCCGTCCGGCGTCGCGACCTCGGATGGGGACACTCGAGCTGTGCCGGTGCTTCGGGTACTGGGCCAGGTCGCCAGCATGTTTATCACTGCCGAGGGGCCAGACGGACTCTACCTCATCGATCAGCACGCAGCCGATGAACGCATTCAATTCGAACGCATCATGCGCGAGTACACATCTCGCCAACCTGCGCAACAAACGCTGCTGGCTCCGGTCGTCGTGGAGCTCACCGCAGACCAGTATGAAATGTGGGAACGTAGCAGTGATGAACTTGCGGGACTCGGATTCGATACTCGTGAGTTCGGCGGCTCATCTGTCGCCGTTCATGCTATACCCGCGATCTTGAAACTCCGTGACCCCGCCAAAGCATTGATGACCATCCTCGACGAGATGCTGGAAGGCGGTCGCGGAGACTCTCGACTGGAATCACTGGCGATCAGTGCGGCGTGCCACGCGTCGATTCGTGCGGGCCAGGCGCTTTCGCTGATAGAGATGCGAGAGCTGGTGAACCAGCTTGAGCAGTGCTCTTCGCCGCTTGCATGCGGGCACGGCCGGCCGACAATCATCCGCATGAGTGCCGACGACCTCGCGCGGCAGTTCTCGCGACGTTGAGGTTCATCCATCCGGCGGGTCGTAATAGCCTTTGAGCGCGTTGACTTTCACCCTCGCCACATCCGCGAACATCCGGACAGAATCGAGAATTGGATGGACCTTGCTGCCCTCCGTGTGAGTCCATCTGGTAGGTACTTCAACTACGGTGTAGCCAAGGTTGCGAGCGATGTAAAGCAGCTCAACATCGAAGGCCGTCACGCGCGGCCCTCGAACAGCGTCAACGTTCTGATACAAGCGGCTACGCTCGAGGATCGCGTGCGCAACGTCGTGACGAAACAGCTTGAACCCGCATTGACTGTCGCGAATACCGGGCAAAACGAGCAGCTGGACGACGACGTTGAACACGCGGCCCATGAAATGCCTGTAACCCGGTTCACCCACGCGCTCCGCTCCACTGCCTTCGCGAGAGCCGATAGCAACGTCAGCTCCTTGCTCCACCCTGGCGATGAGCGTAGCTACATGGTCGATAGGCGTGGACAGATCGGCGTCGGTGAAGAGAATGTACTCGCCGTTCGCTGCGAGCATCCCCACGCGTACCGCCTGAGCCTTACCTCTGTGAGATATCCTCAAGACGCGCAAATTGGAGATCTCCGCAGCACGGACTGCCTCGGCCGTTCCATCTGTGCTGCCGTCGTCGACGATGATGATCTCGGCATCGAACTTTGATGAATGAAGAAATCGCTCAATTTTCCCGAGGCTAGCAGGCAGACGCTCCGACTCGTTGTAAGCAGGGATGACGATTGATAGCGTCGGTTTCGAGTTGCCGGTCACGATCATCGGCCACCAATACCGGTTTTGGTTGCTGTTTCAGAGATCGGGCGTTCGAAGTCGAGCAGCAACTGGTCGATTCGCTCGTGGTCAAGCGGCGGATCCGCCGGACGCCGAGCGAGATCTACCAGTCCGCGAAAGAGACCCACGACATACCCGCGGAGAGCAGCACGTGCAGCAGGTTGCTTGATGTATCGCAACTGCGCGACGCCTCGTGCGAGATGGCGGGCGAGGATTCGGATCTTGCGCTCCTTCAGCATCGAGATTGGCATGCGACGCGCGAGCACCAGCCAGAGATTCCGGTGAACGTAGTAACTCGCGAGCGAACCGCCGGCGGTCGCCGAGAGGTGATGGTAAACGATTGCGCGAGGGGCGTACCAGCAAGGAAACCCGGCGCGTTGCAACCGCCAGGCAAGGTCAACGTCCTCGCAGTACATAAAGAGCGATGGATCAAAGACGTGCCGCGCGTCGATTGCGACGGCTTCGATTGCGCTTCTCCGGTAGAGGATTGCCCCGCCGCATCCGGCAAAGATCTCCTCTTCCGTGTCATATTGACCAACGTCATCCAGCCAGACGCCGCGACTACCCGCAATCCCAGTCACCGTCATGAAATCGCCGGCGGAGTGCAGCTTGTTGCGATCACTCATGAGGCGCATTTTGCTTGCAATCGATCCGGCGTCAGGATGTCGCTCGGCCGCTTGCACGAGCTGACCAAGCCAGTCGGGCTCGACTTCGGTGTCGTCATTGAGAATGGCGACCAAGGGCGAAGAACCTGCGCGAATCGCGGCGTTCAGGCAGCGCACCAGCCCCATGTTCTTCTTGGATCGAATCACGACTGCCCGAGGATCGTACCGTCGAACGAGGCCGAGCACGGGTGCTGTGGAGTGATCATCGACAACGAAGAGCCGGTAGTCGTTGAACGTCGACGCTTGCAGGCTGCTGAGGCACGCTTCGAGCAGCTCAGGATGGTTGTAGGTTGAGACGATCAGATCAACTTGCGTCATGTCGCCAGGCAGCGCCGGAGTGCGTCGCGCCAATCCGGAAGCGAAATGCCGAAGTCCGGCAATACCAGCGAGGTCATTTCCCCGTTTTCTGGAGGCGTCGCGTCCCTCACGTAGTCTGCGGCCGGAATAGGAGTGATGGTTGCAGAACTACCCGAAATCTGTTTGATCTCTTCGGCCCACTCGTACCAGCTTGCCGTTCCGCTATTCGTTATGTGGTAGATCCCGCCCGGTGCATCTGCCGCAACGAGCTGACAGATCCCTTGCGCAAGATCAAAAGCGTAGGTTGGGTTGCCCGTCTGATCGGCAACAACCGTAAGCTCATCGCGTTCACGCATCAATCGGAGCATCGTATTGACGAAATTGCGACCCGCCTCGTCGTATACCATCGACGTGCGAATGATTGTGGCGCCAGGACACGCTGCCAGCGCTTCCCGCTCACCGGCCAGCTTCGACGCACCGTAGGTACTAATTGGCCGCGGTAGATCGAATTCATGATATGGCGTCGACGACTCGCCATCGAATACGAAGTTGGTGGAAACGTAGTAGAGTCGCGAACCTGCTCTCGCACTCGCTTGCGCTACATTTCTGGTTCCAACGGCATTGACCAAAAATGCACGCTCAGGGTCCCGTTCGCAGCCATCAACATCGGTGTTGGCTGCTGCATGAATGACCATATCGGGTGAGAGGCCGGTTATCCAGCGGTTGACCGCTGACCACGACGTGACATCGAGCTGCTTTGAACTGGTGCCGTGAATATCCCACTCACCCTGCATCTGCTGCTGCAGCGCTCGACCAAGCTGGCCGGTAATCCCGGTGATTGCCACAACCTTACGGGCCATCGATCAACCCCAAGTTGCGTCCCGATCCAGCGTTCGCGTGAATTTGGCCGTTGTAATACAGCAGTTCGCCACGCTGAAGAGAAAGAATAACTCGCCCAGGCCACGGCGTCGGTCGGTAGGTATCTTGAGCTTCCGGATCAAAAACCAACAAATCGCCATGACCGCCCGCATCGAAATGTCCCTTAGACGCATTGATGCCGAAGATGGTTGCCGGGATCGATGAGGTCACGGCGGCGATACGCTCGAATGTCACGTGACGCTGACTGCCATCCCGATATGCCAGAATCTGCAGCAGCGGCAGCTCTGGGCGATCGATAATGACATGCACCGATGCGAGCTCGTCTTCAACGAAGCGCCAGGCAAGGTCGGCGTCTTCGGCGAGGAGTGAGAGCGGGACCTGCACCATCGATGCGTGTTCAAACCAGGTCTCCGGCACGGGATCGCTCCCTACCCGGACGATCAACCGTTCGCCAGCTGGCGTAATCCACCGTTCCGGCAGGAGGGCCGGCCCGCCCAAGATGACTGTGCGGTCTGCCAGCCACTCACGGAGCTCAGGTCTCGGCACACGGCAGATGACGATCCTAGACGCCGCGCTATTCAATGATTCAAGCTCAACGAGATCCACATGAGTAACGTCGAGCACTGGTAAGTAATCGAAGCTCGCGTCAACATCTTGAAGTACGTTGTCGGGGGACGATTCTGGCATAGCAATTGTGACACCCTGTCGAGCCGATCCAAGCGCATCATCGCCGGTGATTGAGCCAGGTTGCACGAGCCCAGGCAAGACATAAAAGCCTGAGGCGTCTACCGTTCGCCAGACGTCTTCAAGTTCAGGCGCTGGTAGCACGGCGCCATGGTGAATAGAAATCGGCCGGTCCATAATCCCATCAGGAGTAACGAACCGGCCATTTACTACCGTCGTATCAATTGGCGGCATTATCGACCCTAACAGGCAATGTTGTACTTGGACCGAAACTCGGTTACTTCGCCGGTCTCCAGATTGTACTGATGCCTTAGGGTGCCATCGAGCGAACCACCGTAGACGTGAATCGAGTATGAGGGCGAGTCACCATCATTGCAGATCAAGTGATAATCGTTGTCTGGTGGCACGAGGATGCTAACGTCCCCTGGCTGGTTGTGACCGGAGCCAGTCTCGTATAGGTCGGCGTAATTTGGTCGCGATCCATCGTCACGGCGTTCGAAACGTCGCTCCAGTTCCTCTCCACCCCAGACACCGATCAATCCCCAGACTAGGTGATCGTGAACGGGTGTACTATAACCGGGATACCAGACGACCGAGACAACCGTCCATGAATCATCTGGAGCCTTGGCAAGCATGTAGTTGGCAATGCCGTTCACTTCAGGCCGCCGGAAGCGATCTTCAAGCCAGTCCATGTCTGCGATGAGTTCCTCGAAGTGCGGGGTTGCCTCAGCAACAATTGCAGCCCCGTCTACCGAACCATTCGTGTTCTTACGGACAATGGAGTCGAGCGCGTTGGTAAAGCGATCTAGTGTTGAATTTGCGGTTTCAATCGCCATGACAAGATCCTTCCGCGATGCAACGGAATGTCCGCTGAGATGTAACTCGTCTATGATCATAATAGCACAGTGCCGTGGCGCGAATTGAAAGGGAGATCGTGGTGGCAACAACGATCAACGCAAGCGTGCTCAAGGATTTGCGAGACCGGCAAATTGAGCATATTCTGATCGACGTGCGAGAAAAAGGCGAGTTCGTACACCAGCACATTTTTCGGGCTGTCCCGATTCCTCGGGGACTCCTGGAATTCAGAGTGCCCCAACGTGTCCGCGATCATGACACGCCCGTGATTGTCTATGACGATGATGGCCACCGCGCACAGCTGGCCGCTCAACGCCTGGAACTGATGGGTTACACCGACGTGCGCCTTCTGGAGGGCGGAGTCGATGCCTGGCGAGCAGCTGGCGGACGGACGGATTATGGCACCAACGTACCCGGGAAGGATTACGGAGAAAAAGTCGCAGTTCAACGCAAGACTCCCCACTTGACCCCCGACCAGTTGCTGGAGCGACAGGCCACCGGCGAGCACATCTTGATCTTGGACTCGCGCACCCGAGAAGAATTCGAACGATCTCACGTTCCCGGTGCAATGAGCGTGCCTGGCGGAGAGCTACCAGGCGTGGTCGCGTCGCTGCTGGAGAAGCCAGAGAACAAGAACGCGACGTTTGTCGTGAACTGCGCGGGACGCACGAGGAGTATCCTCGGCGCCGACCTGCTGCTGAATATGGACCTCGAGAATCCTATTTATGCATTGGAGAATGGCACAGCCGCCTGGGTACTCTCGGGCCACGAGCTGGAGCACGGACCCGTTGACATTCCGGTCGAGCCCACCCATGAGCATCCGTCTGCCGAGACCGCAGCGAGACGGCTCGTGGAGCAAACTGGGGTCAGCGCGGCGTCTGCAGCTGATGTCCGCGACCTGTTGTCGAGCGACCGCAACGCCTATGTGCTCGATGTACGCCTTCCAGAGCAATTCGCTGAGTCCCATATTCCTGGGTCGATCTCCCTGCCCGTAGGCCAGCTGGCGCTGGCTGCCGATGAGATCGTCGCTGTGAATCAAGCCCCGATTGTCACCGTGTCGAATGGAGATCGGCGAGCCAGAATTGCCGCCGCGGTGCTGCATCAAATGGACTACCCCAATGTTCGATACCTGGAAGGTGGAATTGAAGCCTGGACTAGCGCCGGAAACGAGCTTGCGTCTGAGGCTGTTGCTCCTGAGATCTTTGGGCTCGATGCAGCGAGATCCAGAACGTCGAGTATTGACGCGCAAACGCTGAAGTCGATGCTCCAATCCGATAATGCTCCTCTGATCATCGACGTCAAAGGCCCCGGAGACTACGCCCTCTCACATATTGCCGGCTCGAAGTGGGCTGCTCGTGGTGATCTCGAACGCCAGATTGAATCGATTGCGCCCGACAAGCGTCAGTCGATTGTTGTGACGTGTGACACAGGCGAGCGGTCAGCCTTGGCCGCTGCGACGCTCGGTGAGCTTGGATATCAAAGCGTCCAGTGGCTTGAAGGTGGGATCAACGGCTGGCAGGATAGCGGAGGGGAAATCGTCGAGGGGCTAGACGGTGCTGACGTACCGCTCAAGCTGGCCAAGGAAGATGTCGAAATGCTCGGTCGTCGCGGGCCGCTGGCTCGTGATCGCCAGGACATGATTGACTACCTGACTTGGGAGATCGACCTCGGTGAGAAGTACGAAACAGAGTAACTACGTGCAAGTGAGCAGAATGAGGAGATCCTGTTGCTGAAACTCGGAGCCCATATGTCGGTCGCTGGTGGTTTGCACAAGGCGTTCGACCGAGCAGTAGAAGTCGATTCAGATGCCGTACAGGTGTTTACCAAGAACCAGCGCCAGTGGAAGGCCAAGGACCTCCTTCAGGAGGACATTGACAACTATCGCGAAGCGCAAATCGCCTCCAAGATCGAGCCAGTTGTCGCGCACAACTCATATCTCATCAATATGGCCTCGCCGAAAGACGATCTTTGGGAGAGGTCGATTGCAGGTCAGCGGATCGAGCTAGAGCGGTGTGAGGCGTTAGGCATTCCCTACCTCGTTGCGCATCCTGGCGCGCATACTGGCTCTGGGAGAGAAGCTGGAATCTCTCGAATCGTCGAGGCGCTTGACCGCTTGCATACAGACCTTCCCGGCTACAAGGTCAAGACCCTGCTCGAAACGACCGCGGGCCAAGGGACGACCATCGGCGGCGTCTTTGAAGACCTCGGAGAACTACTAACTCGCGTGAAAGATCCAGACCGAGTTGGTGTCTGCTTGGACACCTGTCACATCTTCGTCGGCGGCTACGACATTCGCACTCCGGAGACCTATCAACAAACGATGGAATCGTTCGATGAGCTGGTGGGCCTCGACCAGATCTATGCTCTGCACTTCAATGACTCCAAGGGAGAACTCGGGTCTCACCGAGACAGGCACGACTACATCGGTCAGGGGTTTATCGGTGCCGAGGGGTTCAGAAATTTCATGAACGATGAGCGGCTCAAAGGTCTCCCAGCATTGCTGGAGACCGACAAGAGCGACGATCTCCACGAGGATCGCGAAGCCATTGTGCTGCTGCGGTCGCTGGTCAGTGCATAACGCATTGGGAGGGGTGGTTAGCCCCTCCCATCGCACACAAACGAACTAGCTCGCTAACCGAGGCGATTGACGACCATCAATCTCGTTTCGGTCATGTCCTCGATTGAGTAGCGGAGTCCCTCACGGCTGAGTCCAGAATCTTTGACACCGCCATAGGGCATGTGATCGATCCGGTAGGTGGGGATGTCATTGACGATCACGCCACCGACATCCAGGGTGTCCCAGGCTTCCAATGCGCGAGGCATCGAGTTCGTGAACACTCCAGCCTGCAAACCAAAGATCGAATCGTTGATCTTGGCCAGTCCCTCGGTCCAGTCATCGAACGGGAACAGGTTCACAATCGGGGCGAACGCTTCGCGTGCACATACTGCTGATTGTTCGTGAGCATCCACGATGACCGTTGGCTTGTAGAACCGTCCATCAGGTTCACCACCGGCCAGAACGCGAGCGCCCTCATCCACTGCCTGCGATACCCAGCCATGGATGCGCTCGACGGCCTTGTCATCGATCATCGGACCCATGTCGGTGCCTGGATCGAGCGGGTCGCCGTACACGACGGCTTTGGCCGCCTCAGCAATTCGGGCGGAAAAGTCTTCATAGATATCGCGATGGATGTAGGCTCGCTGGACCGAGATGCAGACCTGGCCAGCATACGAGAAGGAGCCGGTGATGATCCGCTGAGCTGCGAAGTCGAGCTCAGTATCTTTATCGACGATTACGCCGGCATTACCGCCAAGCTCCAGCACGACCTTCTTCTTGCCTGCGCGGGCCTTCATGTCCCAACCGACGTGCGGCGAGCCAGTAAAGCTCAGCAGCTTGAATCGCTCGTCGGTTACCAGCAAGTCTCCCACCTCGCGCTGCATCGGGAGGATCGAGACCGCTCCCGCGGGCAAGTCGACCTCCTCTAGTAGCTCGGCGAAAGCGAG
The DNA here is from genome assembly GCA_964399615.1 of uncultured Thermomicrobiales bacterium. Lineage (GTDB taxonomy): Bacteria > Chloroflexota > Chloroflexia > Thermomicrobiales > CFX8 > CAYNTE01. The sequence goes on along the minus strand of CAYNTE010000008.1, from coordinate 22,346 downwards.
CATTGTTAGGGGATCGTATGTCGGTGGCTTGAGCACGATGGTATTGCCCGACGCGATGGCGGGCGCGATCTTGTGCAGGGCAAGGTTAAGCGGGTAGTTGAATGGAGAGATACCGGCAATCGGTCCAATCGGCACCCGTTTGGTCACACCGAAGCGACCTTGTGATGAAGGCATCAGGTCTAGCGGAATCTGTTCGCCGATGATCCGCTGCGCCTCTTCTGCTGCTACCCGCAGGGTAAAGACTCCCCGGTCGACCTCGGCTCCCGAATCTTTGATTGGTTTTCCTGCTTCGGCTGCCATCAGGCTTGCAAAGCGATCGCGCTCATCGGCGAGGCGCTCCGAGAGCTTGAATAGGATCTCGGCTCGCTGATAGGTTGGCATCGCAGCCATTTCCGGGAACGCACGTTCAGCGGCTTCGATTGCTGCGTCAAGATCCTCTTTGGTTGCGAACGATGTCGTACCAACGATCTCATCATTGAAGGGGTTACGAACCTCTAGCGTCTGACTTGATTCTCGCCATTGACCAGCGCAATAGAACGGTTTTCGAGTCGCGGTAGTCGTCAAGTTGAACCATCCTTTCGTGAGAATGCATACACTGTCATCCTCGCATACATTGACGTGCAATCAACAGCGGCAGCCACTCACATGAGGAGCGACTGCCGCTGATAATCGATCATCCGGAATGTCCTAGGAATCCCACCAGCTGTCGGTTTGTGACCCAATCTGAGCCAGCTCAGTCTTGGTGAACACGAGACCATTGCGTGTTTGTGGGGCGAGCTCATATTCCTTGCTCATGGCAATCGCATCGACTGGGCACACCTGCGCGCACATGCCGCAGTGCAAGCATCTACCGGCTCGCAAGATGAATTCTCCCAGTTCGCGGTCGCCTTCCTCGCTGGGGACAACGTGCATCTCCAGGCACGAGGTCGGGCAAATCCGAGCGCAAAGCCCGCACGCCACGCACAGCGCTTCGCCCGATTCAGGATCCGAGCGCAGAGCAGGGAGCCCTCGGAATCGATTCGACATGTCGCGTTTGACGTCCGGATATTCGATTGTGACGGGCGGCCGGACCAACCGCTTCAGCGTCACCGCAAATCCCTTGAATTCGTCGAAGACCATGGATGCTCCCTACAACTCCTCGAAGAATATGGCCCTAGTCAGCAACAATCTGCAGGTCTGACTCGTCAATGCCGACGCCAGGACCAAGTCGAGTCGTCGTCTTCGTGCCGAACTGGCTCACTGGCCATTGCAGTCCACCGCGCTCGAGTCGCGGGAAGGTCACGCCCTGGTAACCGGGCACCACAGCCGAGATCTCGTCCATGATCGCTGATGGATTGAACCCGTCAATCTGATATCCGAGGCGACCGGCAATCTCTGCGATGTGCTGGTAGGACGAACGAGCATCGCCGGGGGCCGCAACAACGAAGCGGACGCGCTGGACGGTTCGATCAGCATTCGTAAATGTGCCGTCCTTCTCAAGGTACATAGCGGTCGGCAGGACAACATCGGCGATCTCAGTCAGCTCGCTCTCGAAGCAGTCCTCAACGACCAGGAATTCGAGCTTCGACAGCGCCTCAAGGAGTTCTTGGTCATACGTTCGAGCAATGAGCGGGCTCCGACCACTCTTGAAGTAGCCTTCTTCGGTTGCCGCGAAGAATCGTTCTTTTTGATCGCCTTGGTGGTGCGATTGCGCTGCAATGTACATGGCCTTGATCTGGCCGCTCTCGATTGCCTCAACCAATCCGTCGATGCCGGTCCCTGGCTCAGTGGGCAGCTCGCGCAACTGCACGAAGCCATTTTGCCGGACCTCATTCGCATTCCAGCGTTCGGACCAGATCGCGCTGAGCGCTCGCGTCGCATTGCTGTCCGTCACGCTGGCCCAACCGGGCAGGTGCGTAGGATGGACCCCGACATCGATTGCGCCCTGCATGTTGGCCTGCATTCTCAGCGCCATCACGCCACCGCCCGGCTCGCCAATGAATCCGCAGAGAATTGCGAGGTTGTGAGCCGCGCGCGTTGCGGCCTCGGTGTCAATGTCGTCAGCAGCTGCAAACGTGTGCCAAATCGCGGACGCCGGGTACGAAGTTCGACCCTCTTCCTTGCCAACTCCACCTGTTGCGTAGGTAATCGCTGCCTCGCGGATGACGTCGACGTCGAGCTCGTTCGCCTGGCAGATCGCAGCAACATCAACGCCGTCGAGCCATGCGGTGTTCGCCCCGCTGGCAGCCAGACCCTCGTCAACGATGATCTTGCCCATTGCCCGCAGCACATCTGCTTCGGCGCCGGACTCGACGTTCAGCCAGCGGTTGGCGCGATGCGCGAGTGGGATTCGGTCCTCGGAGATGTAGATTATCTCGGTCTCGCGATAACGCTTTGCCCAGTAGAGGAAGTACGACGCGACAGGTCCGACCTTGCCGACATCCGGCCCGACGACCAGCACCGCGGTCGAATCGTTCTGCACTTCCTGCAGTCCAGCTGGGTTGGCAATGAGCCCGAAACTCTTCTCCTGTGCCCGGTCTACACCCGATTGCGCCGAGGTGATGAGACGGTCGATATTGTTGGTGCCCATGACGGCACGGGTGAACTGCTGCAGCACGTAATTATCTTCATTGGTGTTGTCGGGGGATCCTAGCGCGGCGAATGAATCACCCTGGTAGTGCGCCAGTCGTTCGGCAACAACATCCAGCGCTTCATCGAGGTCGACGACATCGACGCCGCCGTCACGTTTGAGGCTGGCAAATCGCAAGCGAGTAGGGTCTTGCACGTGTTCGTGTCCCCAGCGACCCATCTCGCAGGTGTATCCATCGTTTACACCGCGTTCCCAGAGGTGAGTGGTGCGCCGGACGATCCCTCGGTTGTACTCTGCGTTGATCGTGCAGCCGACGTCGCACATGCCGCAAATCGTCTCGACCGAATCCAGCTCCCACGGATGGTGCGCAAAATTGCGATCTGTAAGTGCTCCGACCGGGCAGACCGCGATGCACATGCCGCAGTTCGTGCATTGGGTGTCAGCGAGATCTGTACCGTACGCGACAGTGACAGAGGCTTCCAATGCGCGATTCCCGATCTCGATAGCAGTCACTCCGACCATTTCGTCACACACGCGGGTGCAGCGCGCGCAGATGATGCAGCGATCCCACTTGTAATCAATCGTGTCGCTGAAATGAACATAAGGTTGCGCGAGCTTCGGCCGTCGATACGGACTCGGTTCGACATTATGAAGGTAGGTGTTGTCCTGTAAATAGCACTCGCCGGACTTGTCACAGGTGGGGCAGTCGAGAGCGTGGTCGATCAAGTACATTTCGAGAAGGAACTGGCGGGATTGGACGACTCGCTCTGACTGGGTCAGAATCTCCATTCCATCTCGAACCGGCGTCGAGCAGGATGTATCGAGCCCGCCGCGGGGTCCAAGGATCTCGACCGTGCAAACACGACACGATCCCCAAGGGCGCAGGATAGGTTGAAAGCAGAGATTAGGAACCTCAATGCCCGCAGCCTCAGCCGCTTGCAGCACATAGGTCCCGGCCGGTACCGTTACCTCTTTACCGTCGATAGTCAGCGTCACTAGTTGCGTTTCGGTGGTAGTGGACATATACCTGTACCAGCGCTCCTCTTTCGTCGCTCTCAGTAGTCGTGATGCGCTGCGTGGAGTGGCATGAGGATAGGGATGTGCACGCCGTTTCGCTCACGGGCCACAAGTTCCTTCATTCTACAATCGTTCTCGTGATCGTGCAGAGTTCCAGCGTGTTGTGAGGTGATTGGCTGAGGCAATTTCAGGTCCCTGAACCCGAGGTGAGGATTGGTCCGCTCCGCTCGCAACGTCATAGACAGATTGGACTGTTCCACTACGGCTTTGGACCGCGACGATGGACAATTCTGGTGCTATACTCGCCGATTAAGTCGGCCAATGGATTGGGAGCTAGAGACTTTTGGATTTTGAGACCGTCATTGGGCTAGAAGTCCATGCCCAAGTGAGAACACTGACCAAGATGTTCAGTGCTTGCCCCGCCGATATTGCGAATGCCGACCCCAATACCCGCGTCGACCCCGTCTCACTGGGACTGCCAGGCACGCTTCCAACGGTTAACAAGGTTGCCGTCGAAAAGACGGTGATGACTGGTCTGGCGCTTAACTGCGAGATCCCCACCCACTCTCGATTTGATCGCAAAAATTACATGTATCCCGACCTGATGAAGGGCTACCAGATATCGCAGTACGAATTGCCCCTCGCGCTCGGCGGATATCTAGATTTCAATGTCGATGGCGAGCAGCGACGAGTGCGTATCACTCGTGTGCATCTGGAAGAGGACACCGCCCGCCTGGTTCACGTCCGGGATGCTTCGGGCACCTATAGCATGGTCGATGTTAACCGCGCTGGTGTTCCACTTATGGAAATCGTTACTGAGCCTGATATCAAAAGTGCAGCCGAAGCACGCCAGTTTCTCATCGCCCTCCGGCAGATCCTTCGTTATATAGATGCATCCACCGGCAATATGGACGAAGGTGCGCTGCGAGTCGACGCCAACGTCTCACAGCGATCGACCGATGGCTCGATCGTCGGCCCCAAAGTCGAAGTCAAAAATATGAACTCCTTCCGTTCCGTCGAGCGCGCATTGCTCTTCGAAATTGACCGGCAGCGCAAGGCGTTGAGCGAGGGCGAAGAACTTACGCAAGAGACTCGAGGGTGGCTAGAGGACCGGGGCGTGACGGTGCCTCAGCGTGGCAAAGAGTTCGCTGAAGACTACCGCTATTTTCCAGAGCCTGACCTCCCGCCGTTAGAAATTGACCGGGCCTGGCTGTCTACCATTCAGGACCAGATGGCTGAGCTTCCAACCGCCCGGCTAGAGCGATTTGTTACGGCATTTGGATTGTCCCAACTAGATGCCTCGACACTGACCGAGGACGCAGCTGTAGCTGACTATTACGAGTCTGTCGTCGCGCTAACGGGAGGCCATTATCGCGAAGCTGCAAACTGGATAACTGGCGAGCTATTCGCTGTCGCACGCCAAGCCGGAGGATTCGAGGCGGTAGAGATGCCAGCCGAGCGCCTGTCCGAAATCATCCAGATGGTCGATTCTGGGGAAATTAGCCTGCGCGCGGCCAAGCAAGTCTTCTCAGAATCCGTCGAAACTGGTGCCGAGCCACGTACCATTGTCAAGGAGCGTGGACTTGCACAGGTAAGCGATGTTGATGCCATCGGGAAGACTGTGCGCCAGATTGTCGATGCCAATCCACAGGCGGTTGCTGACTATCGCGCAGGCAAACAAGCCGCAATCGGATTCTTGATCGGGCAAGCCATGAGGCAGCTCAAGGGCGCTGGCAACCCCGACGTGGTACGTCAGGAGCTAAGGAATATTCTCGACGGATAAGCAGATCAAACGGGTCATCATCGATGGCCCGTTTATTATCGAGTGAGAGGTGGGAATAGCGAATCATGACAATTGTGGCCGACCAACCGACTGAGGAGACAACCCTCTTCGATCACGCTGTGGAACAGTTCCAGATTGCCGCAGAGGTCGTGGATCTCGAAGACAGCATGCGACGTATCCTGTCGACTTGCCAGCGAGAGACCATCGTTCACTTCCCAGTCGAGATGGATGATGGATCCGTTCAGGTCTTCGCCGGTTACCGCGTTCAGCACAATTCAGGTCCAGGCCCGACCAAGGGCGGTATCCGCTATCACGAGAATGTCTCGCTCGAGGAAGTCAAGGCTCTCGCGATGTGGATGACTTGGAAGTGCGCGGTGGTCGGTCTTCCATTTGGTGGTGCAAAGGGTGGCGTTACCGTTCAGCCGCAGCTGCTCTCCCAAACAGAACTCCAGAATCTGACACGCCGCTTCACCGCTGAAATCTCCGACATCATTGGTCCGGACCGCGATATCCCTGCGCCGGATGTCAACACGAACGCTCAGGTAATGGCCTGGATGCTGGACACCTACTCAATGAATCGTGGTCACACCGTGCCAGGTGTCGTGACAGGCAAACCGGTCATTCTCGGTGGATCTCCTGGCCGTATCGAGGCCACCGGACGCGGAGTCATCTTCGCCATTCAGGACGCGGCACCGGCGTTCGGCATTGATCTCGAAACCGCTAGTGTTGCGATCCAAGGGTGCGGCAATGTGGGCTCCGTAGCCGCGACCATCGCATATCAGCAGGGCTTGAACGTCACCGCGGTCAGCGATGTGAACGGTGGGATCTACAATCCAGACGGTCTCGATATCGAAGCTGTGCTCGAGCATATGCAGGAGGAACGGACCGTTGTTGGGTTCAAGGACGCTGACTCCATTACCAATCAGGAACTCCTGGAACTGGACTGTGACATCCTGATCCCCGCTGCGCTTGAAAACCAAATTACGACGAAGAATGCCGGTAAGATCAAGGCGCGGATGGTTGCAGAGGCCGCAAATGGACCGACGACCCCGGATGCCGACAACATCCTCCACGATCGTGGGATCATCGTGCTGCCAGACATCTTCTGCAACGCGGGTGGCGTAACGGTCTCCTACTTCGAGTGGGTCCAAGCGCTCCAGGCATTTCCATGGAGCGAAGAAGAAGTCAATCGTCGCCTGAAAGACATCATGGCAAAGTCATTCCACACCGTGCACGAAGCGGCCGAGAAATACGACGTCCACATGCGAACTGCAGCACTGTGTGTGGCCATCGAGCGCGTTGCAGAGTTCACCCAGTTGCGAGGTATCTATCCATAGACGGAGCTCCAATATCTTAGAGTGCAAAATGGCGCGCAAACGCGCGCCATTTTTGTTGCAGGGTACAGCCCACGACGTCAATGAACGCCGAGCAACGCTCGAAGCTCCGCCTCGCGCTCAGTTTTCGTTACCGCGATCACGTCGTCACCCGCCAGGATGCGAGTGCGACCTGTCGGAACGATGACTTCCGGCCCGCGAGTGATTGCTGAGAAGACACAGTCCTCTGGCAGCTGGATCTCAGCCAGTGTCTTGCCGACCACGGACGACTCAGGATTGACGTTGATCTCGACAATCTCGATCTCGGCGTGGCGAAGCGTCAGCAAGTGCGCCATGTGCTTCTGCGGGATCTGTTGCTCGATCATGTGGTGAATGACGTTCGTCTGGCTAACCGTAGAATCGATACCCAGTGTCTTGAAGAGCTCTTCGTTCTTCGGGTTATTCACGCGCGCAATGGTCCGCTCGACCTTGAATTTGTGACGCGCAACCTGGCAGATAATCAGATTATCTTCGTCATCGCCGGTGGCGGCGATGACGACATCGGCACGCGAAGCTCCAGCTTTCTCAAGCGTGATCACATCGGCACCATCGCCATTGAGCACGACTGATCCGAGGCGCTCGGCGATATACTCGCTTTTCTTGCCGTTCTTCTCAATCAGCAGTACCTCGTAGCCCTCCGTAATCAGCGTCTGGGTGAGGTAGAAGCCGATTTTCCCGCCTCCAACAACGATCAAATACATTAATCGGCAGCTTCTCTCGTGATTTCGAGCTTATCGACAAAGGCATCACCGAGTTTCGTCGTTGGGCTGATGGTGATGATACCCATCTTCGCGAAGATCTCTGCGCGGATGGGGTCGTAAACGCGCGCTGCGACTTGCGGGACATGAAAGACCTTCAGCGCGATCTGTGACGCCATCAGGTTCGTGTTGTCTGATTCCGTCACGGCAATGAAGACATCGCATGAGTTGATACCTGCGAGATCGAGGATGTCCTCATCGATGGCCGTGCCGACGATCGAATTGCCGCTGAAATCAGACTCGAGGCGGTTGAACGCGGTCGAGTCCCGATCGATGATGTTGATGTCGTGACCAGCGTGATCGAGTCGAGTCGCAAGGTGCGCGCCTAGGCGGCTACAGCCGGATATGATGATATTCATACCGTCTCCGGGATCTCCGGTTTCCACTCACACTTGTCGAATCCGTGCAGCGCTGGCAGGCGCGTAACGATCACTTCGCACGGGGCATTTTTCAGAATGAACGGTACCGTGTCGCCAACAGTTGGGCGACCGTGACGCTTTTGATTCCGCAGTGCCATGACAATCAAGTCGGCACCACGCTCGATTGCTTCATCGACGATCGCCGCTCCAGCAGACCGGGCCTGAAGAAGCTCAGGCGTGATCTGGACAAGTTCACGATTGCTGGCGGCACGAGTCCATTGTTCGGCAACCTCAAGTGAGCGTTCGCCAATGTCGATTTCGGAAGGGAGCTCGGCCTCAAGAGGCAAGGCAGGCTCGACTTCAACTACATAGACGAGCGTTATTTGGGCAGATTTGTCCTGGGTGACGGTCGTGGCAAGTTCGATCGCGTGCTGATCGATTGCATTCCCCTGGATCGGCACCAAAATGCTCTTATAGGGCACGATTTCATCTCCGTATGCATACGTACAATCTAACTGATGGCTCCCAGTATGCACCGGGCACCACGAAGCTGCAATCATACACCGTGAGTCAAACGTGAAATAAGCGCTGGTGGTAGCCCAACCTGCTCCATTTGCGTCTGTGTTTCGACAATATCGTACCGAGCCCTGCGGAACGTTATTGTCCTCGATTCTGTATCCAGCATCGCGAATGCTGAAGCCGGATTTCGATCTCTTGGCTGTCCCACCGAGCCTGGATTGATGATGAATCTGTCCGCACCCAGCTCCAGTTGCTCACCCGGAGCTGGCAGCCTGGGTGGATCATCCGTGCCGGCTGCCTTCTCGGACCAGTAGAGCTGGACGTGCGAATGTCCCAGGAAGCACACCTGTTCATCAAATTCGCGGAAATTGACACGCGCGCTTTGTGGCGAGGTCACATACTCCCAGACTGGCTGTCGCGGGCTGCCATGAACTTGAACAAAGCCACTGACAGCATCGATACTCGGTAGCGACCTGAGATAGGACTTGTCGTCGCCGGTCAATTGATTTGCAGTCCAGATCGTGGCAACACGTGCTACCGGGTTGAAGTCTTCAATACTGAGATCGCCGGTCGAGGCGAGGTCGTGGTTGCCCGCGAGGTTAACTTCCGGCTCAAGATTCCGGACTAACTGCAGACATTCGCGCGGTCGGGGGCCGTATCCGACGGTATCACCGAGATTCCAAATTGCATCATAGGTTCCGGCTGCGCTGAGTACGGCTTCCAGTGCGATGAGATTGGCGTGGATGTCGGAGATGATCAAAATGATCAAGCGCCCGCCGCCATCTCAGTTCACCTTTGCCGGAGAATGCTTGGAATGGTGGGTTGACTCCCGGCCACCTCGCTGCCTCAGGCGAACCATCAGCACCGAAAGATCGCTTGGTGTCACACCAGCGATGCGGCTCGCTTGCCCAAGCGTTGCTGGTTGGACATTCTGAAGCTTCTCGCGTGCCTCGTTTCGAAGCCCGGGCAAATTGTCATAGTCCAATGTGTCGGGAATGCGCGCATCCTCCATCTCCTGGATGCGTGAGATGTGGCGGCGTTCCTTCTCGACGTACGCCTGATACTTGATCGCGATCTCAGTGCGTTCAAGAATATGCGCGTCGGCCGTTACGTCATCAAATGCGCCAGGATGAATTCCACGCAGCGCCTTCAGCAGAGAGTGCAACGTGACATCCGAGCGACGCGCGTATTCAGCAGCTGTCTGGCTTCGAGTAGCTGGCGGAAGGCCAACTTTCCCAAGCTCGGCGGCTGTGTTGGCGTTCGGGTTTACATGCACCGATTCAAGGCGCTCGATGATCGTCTTTGAGAGCGCTCCCTCAGACTGGATTCGCTGAAAACGCTGAGCCGAGATCAGCCCGGCGTCGTATGCGATTTCGCTCAAACGATCATCGGCGTTGTCAGCGCGCAACATCAGACGGTGTTCAGCGCGAGACGTCAGCATGCGGTAGGGCTCGATGAAGTCCTGGGTCGTCAGATCGTCGGCCATGACGCCGATATAGGCTTGATCCCGGCGCAACGTGAGTGGATCCTGACCTCCAAGGAATCTCGCCGCATTGACGCCAGCCAGTAAGCCTTGACCGGCTGCCTCCTCATAGCCAGAGGTTCCATTCACCTGGCCTGCCAGATACAACCCAGTCACACGTTTCGCGGCAAACCACGGCGTGAGCTCGGTCGGTTCTATCGCATCGTATTCGACCGCGTAGCCGAAGCGGGTGATCTTGACATCTCGAAGCGCTGGCACCTCGCGAAGCATCGCTGTCTGAACATCGGCGGGAAGGCTCGTATTTGCGCCCTGGACATAGACTTCCGTCGTCCGCCAGCCTTCTGGTTCAAGAAAGAGCCCATGCGCCGACTTGTCGGCAAACCGCATGACCTTGTCTTCAATCGATGGACAATAGCGCGGTCCCACACCATGAATCGAACCGTTGTACATCGGGGCACGGTCGACATTCGCGCGGATGTGGTCGTGCACGCGCTCATTGGTGTGAATCAGATAGCACGACAGTTGATCGCGCCAGCCACCTGTTTTGCCCGGGTAAATGGAGTGCGGTGGCAGCTCCAGGCGCTCAACGCCGCCCATGCGGCCAGCCATCGAGAACCAGAGCGGGACGTCACTGCCATCTTGCTGTTCAGTGAGACTGAAATCAATCGTTCGCGCGTCGACGCGAGGTGGAGTTCCCGTCTTGAGTCGTCTTAGCGCGATACCGACGTCACCGATAGAGGCGGCAAGGCCAACGGTCGAACCCTCGCCGGATCGACCTCCTTCGGATGACCATGTGCCAGCGATCATACTGGCTCTGAGGAAGGTGCCGGCAGTGATGATCGCGGCCCCGCAACGATACTCATGCCCAAAATCAGTCTGGACCGAGGCAACCCTCGGCGGGCTGGATGTGCGATCGATGGTGATCGTGGTCGCGGCCTCCTGGCGAATTTCCAGGTTGTCCTGAACTTCAAGAGCCTCTTTCATTGCCAAACTATAAAGGCCTTTGTCGGCCTGCGCTCGCAATGCCTGGACCGCCGGGCCTTTCGACGCATTGAGCTTGCGAATCTGGATAGCTGTCCGGTCGATGGCGCGCGCCATCTCGCCGCCGAGTGCGTCGATCTCGGCCACGATGTGTCCCTTTGCCGGCCCGCCGATTGAGGGGTTACAGGGCATGAACCCGATGCGGTCGAGATTCGGAGTCAGCACGAGTACACGGCAACCAACCCGTGCAGCGGCAAGCGCGGCCTCGCAGCCCGCATGTCCTGCGCCGATAACGATGACGTCGTATGATGGATTGACAGAATTAACAGTATTAGTCATAACGTTGGAAGTATAGGGACCACGCGAATTTGTCGCAATTTCTGAAACCAATGCCCGTGGTCGTTCTTCGCGATTCCCGCTAGAAAGGACCCGACGTTGGAGAACCAGCTAGATCTTTCTGAAATTGAAATCATTGGTATTGCAGCTGCCGCAGCACTGGCACTAGGCGGTCTCGTGGTCGGTCTCAGCCGCGGGCAAGAGCGTTCAGCAGACCCCAGCCTGGTCGAGGCGACCGGGTCAAATCTCTCCAGCTCCGTTGAACGGGTTCGGGGAAAGGCTCCCGATGTGAAGCAGAAGCTTGATCGATCAGTTCACTCTGTGGCGGATCGTGCCCCAGCTTCGCTTGGCCAGCTTCGAGAGACGATTCGCCAGAGGCTCCCCGAGGTTCAAGACTCGACGTCGAGCCGGATCGCCGGTCTCCGCGACCGAATCGCGTCAACGGCTGGCTATACAAACGGTGGGCGAGTTGACACCTCGAAGCTTGCCGAATACATCTTGCCGGTTGCTAATGCAGCCAGAGATCGCATCGCTCAGGCCGTTGATGAGGGCCGCAAGCAGGCAGAGAGCGTCGATTCCGCGGACGTGACGCATCGCTTTGATGAACTACGTAACCGGGCAACACAAGCCCTGCACGATCAGCGTGAGCAACTAGCCAGTACCTCTCGCACCGTCTCGGAAGAGACATCGGCCAAGTCGCACGCCATCGCCCAGCGGACCACCTCCGTCGCAAAAGAAACGACGATGTCAATCGTATGGCTTGGCATTGCATCAGCGCTCGTCTACTTTGTGTTGTTGTCGCCAGAGCGGCGCGAGCAGGTAAAGTCGGCCATCTGCGGAGCATACGAACAAGCGCGTCTGCTGTTCCTTGATCTTCAAGGGTACGATCCAGAGTATTAGTATCCTCGCAAGGTGAGCAGTTAGATAGCCCGGCCTGGATTTCCAGACCGGGCTGTATCAACGTGCTCTGTTTGAGAAGGCGTCAACCTCCGGCACGGCTCATTTCCGGGCGACCGTGGCAATGCTTGAACTTCTTGCCGCTCCCGCACCAGCAGGGATCGTTTCGGCCAATCTTCTTGCCAGCGTTCGCGCTGCCTCGGGTTGTCTCAGCTCCGGGGGCGTTCGTCATTACCGGCCGAGTCAAGCGCTGGATTGGCTTGCGTGCGACATTGACGCCATAGATCTTGTGGACGATGTCGTATTCGATGTTGTTCGTCAGTTGCTGGAACATCTCATAGCCGCGCGTCTTGTACTCGACCAGCGGGTCGCGCTGAGCATACGCTTGCAGCCCGATGCCCTGTCGCATGTCATCCATCTGCGTCAGATTCTGACGCCAGAGCTGATCAATGACGTTGAGCATCAGTGCGCGCTCAATCTTCCGCATCAGCTCTTCGCCGAGCTCTTCTTCACGCTTCGAATAATGAATATCGGCGTCTTCGACTAGGAGATCGACGATCTCGTCACGATTCAGCGAGTCAATGTCTGCCTCAGTAATGTCAGACATTGGCACGATGCCGAGATATGCAGCCACGATTTCGTCTCGCTGCGGCACATCGCTACGGTCGTCCGGCCAGTTGGCGTCGACCAGCATCTCAATCTGGTTGGCGATCATGTCGAGCATCTGATCGCGCATGTCGTCGCCTTCGAGGATCTTCTTGCGTCGTGCATAGATGATCTCGCGCTGGCGATTCATCACGTCGTCATATTCGACCACGTGCTTCCGGATATCGAAGTTGTGACCTTCGACCTTTGTCTGCGCGCCCTCGATGGATTTTGTAATGAGTCCGTGTTCGATGGGCATGTCGTCGTCGACACCCAGACGCTCCATCAGGCCGCCAACGCGCTCGTTAGCGAACCGCCGCATCAAATCGTCCTCGAGAGAGAGATAGAAGCGGCTAGAGCCCGGGTCTCCCTGACGACCGGCACGGCCGCGAAGCTGATTGTCGATTCTGCGCGATTCGTGGCGCTCCGTGCCGATGATATGGAGGCCACCGAGCTCCTTGACGCCTTCGCCGAGCACGATATCCGTGCCACGACCTGCCATGTTCGTTGCAATCGTCACTGCACCGCGTTCGCCAGCGTGCATGACGATCTCGGCTTCTCGCTCGTGCTGCTTGGCATTCAGTACATTGTGGCGGATGCCACTGCGCCGCAGCATCTCCGAGAGAATCTCGGATTTTTCGATCGACGTTGTGCCGACGAGGACTGGTCTACCGATCTCATGCAAGCGCTTGATCTCGGCAACCACTGCCTTGAACTTGCCGAGCTCCGTGCGATAGATCTGGTCACCATGATCCTCACGGATCATTGGCTTGTTGGTCGGCAGCACAACGACCTCAAGGCCGTAAATCGTGTAGAGCTCGTCCGCCTCAGTCTCTGCAGTACCGGTCATGCCAGCGAGCTTGTCGTAGAGGCGGAAGTAGTTCTGGAAGGTGATCGTCGCCTCAGTGACCGTCTCGCGCTGGACGCGGACGTTTTCCTTCGCTTCGATCGCCTGGTGGAGTCCCTCTGAGAAACGCCGGCCCTCCATCTGACGGCCGGTGAACTCGTCGATGATGATCACCTCACCATCACGCACGATGTAGTCACGATCCTTGCGGAACAGTGCCTGGGCTTTGAGTGCCTGCTCCAAGTAGTGCGTGTACTCCTGATAGCGATCATCGTAGAGACTCTCACCGTCGCCGATGCCGAGAAGCGATTCGACTCGGTCGATGCCTTCATCTGTCAGCGTGGCTGACTTTCGCTTCAGGTCGACCTCGAAATGCCGGTTCTCATAGAGCTGACGAACGATCTGTGCGAACTGGTAATAACGATCGACGTCTTCGTCGGCCTGACCAGAGATGATCAGCGGCGTTCGGGCCTCATCAATCAAGATGTTATCGACCTCGTCGACGATGCAGTAATGAAGGTCGCGCTGGACGACATACTGCATGTCCGGCGCCATGTTGTCGCGCAGATAATCGAAACCGAACTCGTTGTTAGTCCCATAGGTGATATCGCACTCGTACGCTTCGCGGCGAGAGACTGGTCGCAGACGTTCCAAGCGGGGGTCGTCGTTCTCAAAATCCCGATCGAACTGGAACGCTGAGTCATGCTGAATACAACCGATGGTCAGTCCCAGCGCGTCGTAGATCTGGCCCATCCACTGGGCGTCGCGCTTGGCGAGATAGTCATTCGGTGTCACCAGATGTGCGCCCTTGCCTTCGAGCGCATTGAGATACATCGCCAGTGTCGCGGTTAGCGTCTTTCCCTCACCAGTGCGCATCTCTGCGACTTTGCCCTGATGAAGGACGATACCTCCCAGAATCTGGACGTCATAGTGGCGCTGCTTGATTGTTCTCCAGGCCGCCTCACGCGCTGCAGCGAAGGCTTCAGGGAGAATATCATCGAGCGTCGCGCCATCGGCGAGCTCGTTGCGCAGCACCTGACTGTAATTCTTTAGGTCTTCATCTGAAAGCCCCGCCATTTCATCGGCAAGAGCGTTTACCTCGTCGACGGTACCCTGAAGGCGATTGATTTCCTTCTGGTTTGGATCGCCGAGGATCTTACTAAGCAGTTTGATCATGCTATGTATTGCTCCGAAAGCATTGAGACGTATGGCAACTTTGGTGTTCAGGCTGCACAAGTGACAGGTAGATCACAACCACAACCAGGGCAACCCCAATTGTACAATAGCGTGTTCACGCCACCCGTTATCGCATCCGGCAGTGACAGCCAGGGAGTTTTGGATTGAATCGAGAATCCATCGACCAACCGACGTTTCCTGAGCGAGTCTATGAGATCGTCAGGCAGATTCCAGAGGGACGCGTCACAACCTACGGCACCATTGCCGCCACGCTGGGTGAGCGTCGATCTGCTCGAATGGTCGGTTGGGCCATCAGTCGCTGTCCTGACGATGTCAGCGCCGTCGCTCACCGTGTGGTGAATCGCTACGGCGAGCTAACAGGCGGTTGGGCCTGGGGACACCCAGAGATCATGAAGGGACTGCTGGAAGAGGAAGGCATCACATTTGTCGCCGAGTATCGGGTTGACCTCGAAAAACATCTATGGGTTCCACCGATTCCGGATCATCGTGACGGCCAGCAAGCCAGCGATGCTGATACGATTCGTGATGGCAAATTGATGGAGCAGGAGGATTGAACAAATGAACGTCAAAGACGGTTTGCTGAATATTCGTGAACAGCTTGTCGAAGGTGATGCTCGAGAAGGAACGCTCGCGCTGGTCGATCAAATGATCAAGCGAGCGAGTGTGCCAGGTGCGGATCGCGCCCAGGCGTCCCTCGGTCAGCTGGTTACGATGCTTGCGCGCACGCCGGTCGCGAACGACAACGTCGGCGTCTATGACGACTTGATGCAACTCAAGGACCGGCTCGACGCACGCTCACAGCAGCGAGCTGCAGAAGTCGCTGAAGAGCAGGCCAAGCCGTTGCCGAAGAGCCGGAAGTATTACAAGCGTCTCAAGGAAAAAGAGAACTCCTAGCCCTCGACGGGCGATCTCTGCATTATGGGAATGCGTTTGGGTAGGGATTCAGGCTGCGCCAAATCGCGCTGCGCCGACCAGCGCGCTACGTGAGACATTTTCCGCTACGAGCTTCTCTGACAAAGCCAGCATCGCGCTGCCAATTGTGCTCCAAGAAAATCGGATGGCTGCCTGTCGTGCTCCGATTTGTAACGTCGAACGCAGATCACGATCTTCGATAATCCGGCCGAGCGCCTCAGACATTGCGACATAATCCTGACGCGGCACGAGCAGGCCGCTGCGACCTTCTTCGACAGTGAACTTCATACCGCCAACGCGAGTTGCGACGACTGGAAGGCCGCAAGCCATCGCCTCGACAACCACAAGTCCAAATGACTCGTACAGCGAAGGCATCGCCAGGACCGTGCTTGCCGCGTAGTACTTAGGCAGGAGCTCCTGCGGTTGCGAGCCTCGCAGAATCACGCTGTCTTCGATTCCGAGCTCGATTGCTCGTTGCTTGAGCAATTGAAGCTCCGGACTCAGGACGATCTCCTCAGTCGATGTGCAGACCATGCCGCCGATAATCAGCAGAATCGGGCTGGGAGTCTCCGGATCCCAGGTCCTCTGAAGCTCCGCGAATGCCTTGAACAAGGTATCGAGGTCCTTGATCGGGTCAATTCTGCCAACAAAGAGCACAATCGGCCGGCTAGGCAGACCCAGCTCCGACCTTGCACGACTTGAATCTGCTGGATGAAACAACTCCAGATCGATCCCCGGCGGAATCATCGCGATCTTGGAATTCCTTGCGCCGAGGCCCCAAACCAGTTCCGCGCGTTCATCTGGATTCGGCGTCACGACATAATCCACGAGGCGTAGGAGTTCTCGTTCGATCTGTAACCGCAGCCCTACTTCGCCGTTGCCATTCGACGTCACGGCATTCTTAAGGTGCGCGAGGGTGTGATACATGTGAAGAACGGGCACATCCCAATACTGCTTGAGCAGATGACCGACCCAACCTGAGAGCCAGTAGTGCGTGTGGACGATGTCATACCGGAGGCCGTTTCGCAGCGCAAACGTTGCCATCTCACTCGTGAAGTCACCAAGATGACAGAAGAGATCATTCTTTGGAATCGGGTGCGGGGGTCCGGCTGAGATCGTTACGGCCCGTATTCGCTCGGCAATGTCGACAATCTCAGGCGTCTCCGTGTCAAAGCGCCGGCTAAAGATATCAACATTGACACCTTGACTTGCCAGTTGACGTGCGAGCGCCAGGACATAAACCGTCATCCCGCCTGAATCTGGGCTGCCCAGCTCGGTCAGTGGGGAGCTGTGCACCATCACAATCGCGATTCGCCGAATCGTCGTGCGCGTCAGCTTTGCTTGAGGACCTACCACGTCAAGCGTAGACAAGTCGGACTCGACCCCTTTACATGAACAGGAACTATCGGGACCGCCACATGCATGTGGCGCTCCGGAAGTCGTAACACCCAGCTCACCTGAGTTATTCCACGGGGACTTACTGACCAGTCTGTCCGCCTTCGGGCGCAATCAGGCCATAGTCGCCATCTTGCCGGCGGTAGATTACGTTGGTCTCGCCATCCTCTCGATTCCGAAAGAGGTAGAAGTCGTGTTCCAGCAGCTCCATCTGCTCAATCGCTTCGTCGGTGGACATCGGTTTGAGTTCAAAGCGTTTGGTACGCACCACGGTCGGCGACTCAATCTCGCCGTCGACTCCAAATTCATTGAAGACTTCAGACTGTTCGGCTGCGAGCCGTCCCAGATTCGTGGATTGATTGCGCGCCCGCGAGATCTGTCGAGAGTGATAGCGCCGGATTTGACGCTTCATCTTGTTGATAGCTTGATCTATCGCGAGCCGCTCGTCTCGCTCCCGAGCTTCACTACGAAGGATTTGGCCAGGCGCCTGGATCGTAAATTGTGCCGCGATGATCTCGCCGCCATTGCGCTGATTGATCGACCGTAACTCGAATCGAGAATCGATGACGCGCGTTTGAAACTTGTCCATTCTGTCGAGGCGCTCTCTGATATAGCGCTCTAGTGCGTCGGTCAGCTTCAGGCCCTGAGCTTGGATTCGAACATCCATTTTCTTCGCCTTCCAATCGAGATGCCGGTCTTGACACGAGGGTACGCAAATTCACCGGTCTACTACCGGTCCCTGCGTTACCCCCGATTGATAATTACAACCCTATTATCGCACTCAAAGTGAGTTCGAGGTGTGACGAGAGGGCGGATCTAAGGTTTTATTGCCGTTATCTGCGGAGAGGGCGTGCGATGGCGCCCGCGGAGGGACTCGAACCCCCGACACGAAGCTTAGGACGCTCCTGCTCTATCCACTGAGCTACGCGGGCAAGCAAACCACCTCGGTCAATTCTGCCAAATATTCGTGGCTCTCTGTCCTCGCTGGCCTGCGAGTTTCTAGCTGGCGATGACGGTCCGGGCTGGTATACTCGGCACGTTAGCCATTCGGGGAGTGGCGCAGCCCGGCAGCGCGCCTCGTTCGGGACGAGGAGGTCGGAGGTTCAAATCCTCTCTCCCCGACCAAGATGCAATGACGGAGCGGTCACGATGCCGCTCCGTTCGTTGTTGCAGGAGTTCCGATGCCTACCCCGGATTCTGAGACGACAACATCACTGCTCCGACAGATTCCATCAGTTGACCGGCTAATACAGGCTGCGGCTGGTGAAGAAGGCAAATCGCCGATTGCCAGCGAATACCTCACATTGGTTGCTCGCGACGTCCAGACTGAAGCTCGCAACCGAATCCGGGCGGGCGAGGCGCTTCATTCCGATCACGTGGAAGACCTCATGCGTCAGCGGCTGGGCAAGCTCGCCTCTGGGAGCCTGAAACCAATAGTCAACGGCACCGGCGTCATCATCCATACCAACCTTGGTCGCGCTCCAGTTTCGCAAGAAACGGCGCGCGCGATGGCAGATGCCGCATCGCATTATGTGCCTCTTGAAGTGAATCTTGAGTCAGGAAATCGAGGTGGCCGGGGCAGCGAGGTATCGGAGGCATTGCAATACCTGACCGGTGCTGAGGCAGCCTTGGTCGTCAACAACAACGCCGCCGCCGTGAATATCGTGCTGAGCGCGCTCGCCCACGGCCAGAAAGTCGTCATCTCCCGTGCAGAGGCTGTCGAAATTGGCGGCGGTTTTCGTATCCCCGACGTTCTCCGTCAGAGTGGTGCAACACTGACCGAGGTCGGTACGACCAACCGCACACGCGTCAGCGACTACGAGGACGCGATCGACGAGGATACGGCGGCGTTGATGAAGGTTCACGCAAGCAACTTCGTGATCCTCGGATTCACAGCCCACCCATCGATCTCGGAGATCGTGAATGTAGCTCACGCGCATAAGATATTGGCGATAGAGGACATGGGCAGTGGGTGCTTGATCGATCCCCGGCAGTTCGGACTCGGCGCAGAGCCACTTCTCACGGACAGCATCGGGGCTGGTGCAGACGTGGTGACGGCTTCTGGTGACAAGCTTCTAGGCGGACCTCAGGCCGGGATAATTCTGGGCAAGAAGCAAGTCATCGACCGGATCGCGAGTCATCCGCTTGCTCGGGCGCTCAGGGTCGACAAGACGGTTCAGGCAGGGCTTGTGACGACCCTCCGGCATTATCTTCGTGGTGAGGCGACGGAAACCATCCCAATCTGGTGGTCGATCTCACGCGATCTGGACTGGCTGCGGTCCCGAGCGGTTGGTTGGGCAGAGGCAATAGGCGACGCCCGAGTATCCACGGTCCGTTCAGAATCTGTCGTCGGTGGCGGTTCATTGCCAGGACGCACATTGGAATCGATCGCGCTCGCTATCAATCTTCCGCATCAGGCTGTCGATACCGGCGCGCGATATCTGCGCACTGCAGTACAGCCAATTCACCCCAGGATTCAGGACGGCGCGATCCTTATAGACGCGCGCACCGTGCTGGCTGGGGAAGATGAAATTGTCGTCCATGGGGTTCGCCAGATGCTCGGCCAAATAGCTTAGCTGAGGTTATCGCTCCACTGTTCGGGAGTCTCGAAAGTACGGGCTCTCGCGTGGGGCGTGTTGTGGCTTTAACGCGGCCAGCCGAGACATGCGTTCCATGCTAGCGCGGAGCAGTTCCGTATCACCGCTCGACTTTGCCTCGTCGATGTCCGCGCGAACTTGCGCGACGTCTTGTGCGTACCGTGTCCGCTCTAAGGCCTCAATTGCCTGCGAGATTTCGATGTTGGCCATGCCGGGGCTGATATCGCCACGATGAATAGTTCCCTCAATCACCCGCTCGGCAAATGCCTGCAGGTCCTCGTCGAGTTCTTCCAGCGCGGCATCCCGATCACCTTCATGAAGCAAGATCGCGTCGATGATTTGCCGGTTTCGTGAGTTACGAATCATTTCAGGACGAATCTGATAGAGCGTGCCTTGTCGCGCAGCAAATCCAATCGGAAGAGTCAACAAAAGTCGTGTCAACGTCTCTTCCGGGTCTGCTGCGCTCGGGCGCTCGAGTGCTTGCATGTGAGATCTGCGTCGCTGAGCAGAACCTACTGCGCGAACTGCACTCAATACCTCACGCTCAGGATAGCCCAGCAACCGTGCCGCCAGATCAACATACTCCGCCTGCACAGCATGGTCAGGGATCTCCCTCAGCACAGGCACAATGAATTCGTGTAGCGCGGCCGCACGTGCCGTAGGCGAGTCTTCTACACCGGCGAGCCGTTGCCGGATTACATATTCGACGAGCGGCATCGCGTTCTCAAGCGCCTCGTCCCAGGCCGGTCTGTTCGTCCGGATCAACTCGTCAGGGTCGGTGCCGGCCTCCATCAGCACGATCCGGATCTCGGCGCTCAGTGCTCGCTCGAATCGAATGACACTGCGGCTATCGACAACCGGCGCACTGGAGTCCTCACCGAACGCATCTCGCACCGTATCGACCGCCCGCAGCGTGGCCAGATTTCCAGCTGCATCGGCATCCAGAGCAATGAATACGCGATCGACGTAACGCCGGATCGAGTGCACCTGATCCTGAGTCAAAGCCGTACCCATCGAAGCGACGGTGTTGGCGTATCCAAACTGGTGTGCTGTGATCGCATCCATGTAGCCCTCGACGACGATGAGCGACCTCGTCGCACGGACTTCTGCATAGGCGTCGTTCAGCCCATACAACACGGCGCTCTTGTTGAAGATCGGCGTCTGTGGCGAGTTGAGGTACTTCGGCATATCGTCGCCGAGTGCCCGAGCGCCAAAGCCAATCGCCTTGCCGTCGCGTCGACGAATCGGGAACATCAATCGATTTCGGAACCGGTCGTAAGTTCGACCCGAATCGTTTTTCGAGAGCAACCCAGCCTCAATGAGTTGATCTTCCGAAGCGTTGGCTTGCTGCTGGAGGTGCTTCTTCAGCGCATCCCAGCTATCGGGCGCGTACCCAAGCGTGAATGTATCAGCCGTCTCACGGTCAACACCGCGTCGTTCAAGCACTGCACGCGCTTCAGCTCCACGGTCGCCTGACCAGAGTGACCGAGCGAAGAAACTCGCCGCCATTTCGTTCAGCTCGATCAAGAACTCCCGCCGCTCATCCTTCTTGGGAGCGCCAGTTCTCGCGAGCTCTACACCGGCACGCTGCGCAAGCCGCTCCATCGCGTCGCGGAAATCGAGATTTTCGGTCTCCATGACGAAGGTGAAGATGTCGCCACTCTTGCCGCAGCCGAAGCAGTGATAGTGCTGGCTATCGGGGAACACGACGAACGACGGCGTCTTCTCCTGATGGAACGGGCAAAGCCCCTTCATATTGCGACCTGCACGACGCAGCTGGACACGCCCGCCGATCAGATCGACGATGTCGACGCGTTCTTTGATGCGGTCAATGTTGTCGCCAGCCACGTGGGTGTCTTTTCAACGTGCAGCCGAATGCCAGATTCAGATTCTATTGTACGTACGCTTAGCCGTCCAGTCGACTCGCCGTGAGCTTCGCCTGCGCCGCAGCAAGGCGTGCTATCGGCACACGGAACGGAGAGCACGAGACATAATCTAGGCCTGCACTGTGAAAGAACGCGACTGATGCGGGATCTCCGCCGTGTTCGCCGCAGATTCCGACCTTGAGTGATGGTCGCGTGCTTCGACCCGCATTGGTGGCCATCTCAACCAGCTGGCCGACGGCCTTCTGATCGATTGAGACGAATGGATCGCGGGGAAAGATGCCGTGCTCAACATAGTAGGGAAGGAATCGACCGGCGTCGTCTCGGCTCAAACCGTAGGTAGTCTGAGTCAAGTCGTTCGTGCCAAACGAGAAGAACTCCGCGTCCTTCGCGATTTCCCCAGCCGTTAGTGCGGCTCGTGGAAGCTCGATCATCGTGCCGATGGGGATCTCCAGATCGACTCCGGCGGCGGTGAGCTCCTCGGTGATGATCCGCTCAATCAGTTCCTTTTGGAGGACCAACTCGTTATTGTCAGCTACCAGCGGGACCATGATTTCGGGTTTCGCATCGACGCCACGCTGAATGCAGTGTGCGGCAGCCTGTGCGATCGCCTTTGCCTGCATCTCAGTGATCGCTGGGAACATGATGCCGAGGCGGCAGCCCCGGTGACCGAGCATGGGATTCACTTCACGTAGTGCAGCCACCCGTGACTCGACCTGGTCCGTATCCAGCCCGAGCGCCGCAGCGAGATCGTGAATCTCATCATCGCCGTGGGGGAGGAATTCATGCAGCGGT
>CAYNTE010000007.1:29593-36853 GCA_964399615.1 uncultured Thermomicrobiales bacterium | reverse complement strand
ACTCCCTTAAACTTCATCCTCCACCACCCAACCTTCCCCTCCCTTCCCCCGTCTCCAGACATCCAATCTGGAACGCGGTGGCTGAGGAATATCATCAGGACGCCGCAGGTTACATACTCTCGAACGGTTGACGAATTACCCTACTCAGCATGAGTAGGGTATTTTGTTTTCCCACGGTATCGTTCCAGTGAACGGAGCAGCAGCCAGCACCATGCAGGATCCACACCCGCCAACCGTCTCGCAAACTGACGAATCGCTTGCGCTGGACCGCGGCTGGGTCTGGGGTCAGAAGGTCGTGCTCCTCCTGGTGGTCATTTTGCCACCGCTGGAACGGTTCCTTATCGGGCCGGGGTATGAGATTTTGTCCTGGTATGTAATGCTCGTCGTTGGGCTGTTGATGATCGCTCTGATGTTCACCATCAACATTAACGCGGCTCGCACGCTGTCCAACAACTTGCGGGTCGAACCGACCCCGGTGCCTGATGGTCAGCTCGTTGATCAGGGGATCTACGGGCTCGTGCGTCATCCCATCTATGCGGGCGGCTTGCTGGGCGTACTGGGTTGGGCCATTATCTGGCAGAGCTGGTCGGGGCTAGTGATGACGGTTGTGACGTATGTCTTCTTTCTGGGAAAGGCTCAGCGCGAGGAGCGCCTGCTCCGTGAGGCTTATTCCACCTATCGAGATTATGAGGAACGTGTACCGGGAAGGTTTGTACCGCTGCCGCGCCGCGGCTAGCCGCCGATGCGCGACATCTCTACCTTCTTCAGATGGATCGTGTTCTCGGAGCGAATCTCGGAGTAGCGGTCCGCGCGACGTCCCCAAATCTGGGCAATGGTGTCATAGAGGTCTTCGTCACTGGCGTCACTTCTCAGCAGGCTCTTGAGATCCCGGCCATGGGTGCCGAAGAGGCAGGTGTAGAGCTGACCATCGGCCGAAAGCCGGATGCGGGTGCATGACCCGCAGAAGGGCTGGGTAACCGACGCAATGATGCCGAATTCGCCTGAGCCGTCGAGATAGCGGTAGCGGGTCGCGACCTCGCCATAATAATTCGGTTCAGCGGGGGCGATCGGGAAGCGTTCACCGATTCGCTCAACGATCTCGGCCGCCGGCACGACGTCTTCCATCCGCCAGCCGTTGGTAGAGCCGACATCCATAAACTCGATAAAGCGCGGGATGATACCGGTGCCTTTGAAGTGGGCAGCCAGATCGACTACCGTGTGCTCGTTCAAGCCTCGCTTGACGACGGTGTCGATCTTGATTGGATCGAGTCCAGCCTCGCGCGCATTGTCGATGGCCCCGAGCACCTTGGCAACCGGGAAGTTGACATCATTCATGCCACGAAAGACCTGGTCATCTAGTGAGTCTAGACTGACCGTCACGCGGTGGAGCCCGGCATCCTTGAGCAGCTTGGCCTTCTTGGGCGAGAGGAGCGACCCGTTGGTGGTCATCGCGATATCCTCGACGCCGTCGATCTCGGCCAGCATCGCAACGAGGTCTTCGAGCTTGCGTCGCACCAGTGGCTCGCCACCGGTAAGCCGGAACTTCCGCACCCCCAGGCTCACGAAGATGCGCGCCAGTCTGGCGATTTCCTCGAAGCTCAGCACCTGATCGTTGGGAAGGAACGGGTAGTTCGACCCAAAGATCTCCTTGGGCATGCAATAGACGCATCGGAAGTTGCAGCGGTCGGTGACGGAAATCCGGAGGTCTTGCAGTGGTCGATTAAATCGGTCAGTTACAGCAGTAATAGTCATAGGCTGAATAGTAGCACATACGAACCCTATTGCCTCAATACGCCGCCCTGGGACGTCGCCAGTCTCAAAGACTGGACATCAGTGACAAAATGGCATAGGATAATGTACGTACTTACGTATGTACGCATGAAGGAGTCTGATGGTGGCGACGACGGCCTACGCTCCCCGGCGAATATTCAGAAGACCCATCGCCTATAGACCGCCAGTCCAACGCACGCCTCATCTGCGGCTGCGAACACCCGGGACAGCACCGATGATGAATCTGCGCAACGACACGATTCGTCTCGATTCGCTCTACTGGCAGGACACCGCGCCATTTGAGATGTCGGAGACGCTGCGCAATCTCTTCGAATCCAACGCGGCAGCGGCATCACCAACCAAGCAACAGCATCAACCGCCAGCTGCACCGACTCCTCGCCCCCGACCTCAGCCACAAGCTATGGCCATCGAGTCAGCCGAACCGCGCCGTCCGGTGCAATCCCAGCGTTACCGGCGTCGCGTGAAGTTCAAGGACGCCCCAGATTTCCGCAAGGTGAAATTCCACACTGTCAAACGCCGCAAGCGGAGCACGCTGCTGCGCTCGTCGATCCGCATGGCTGCCTACGCATCGCTGGCGATTCTCCTGCTGACACTGATCATCCTGGTGGGTCACCAAGCACTGACATCGGGAGCGATCGACGCAGCCGTCGTCCAGGGTGGAAGTATTCAGTAAAACTGACTATCCCTCGGCAGGTTTGGCGATCGAGATCACCAGCCGGTCGGGATCCAGATACGTCTCCGCCGCCGAGGTGATTTGCTCGGCGGTGAGCTCCTGGATGATGCCGCGCACCTGCTGCAGATAATCGTGGCCAAGATCGTTGTAAACGATGTCGATTGCCGCGGAGGCGCGTCCACTGCTGGTCTCCAACGCAAGCGGTAGCGATCCAAGCACGCTCCCGATAGCATCCTCGAACTCCTGTTCGTTCGGGCCGCCGTCGTTGAAGCGTCGCAACTCGTCGACGATGCTATCGATGGCCGGATCGATGTTCTCGACCGAGACGCCGGCACTCGCCCGCCAGGCTCCGACAGCTCGACCAGCAACAAAGCTGGAGTAGGCGTAGTACGCCATGCCTTGCTGCTCTCGAACCCGCTCGCCCAGCCGACCGTACAGTCCAAACTGGCCAAGGATGAGGTTGGCGACGCTCAGCGCGTAATAGTCATCGTGACTGCGGTTGATGGCTGGCGTACCGATAGCGAGATCGGCCTGGGTCTTGCCCGGCACATCGGATGTAATGCGCACCGTCGCCTCGGGAGGGGCGACCGCCGGGATAGAGATCTCGGGTGGAGTGCCGGACCAGTCGCCAAAATGCCGCTCGATGAGCGCGACGGCGCCATCGTGATCGACACCGCCGGCCACGACGGCAATTGCGCCATCCGGACGCAGGGCTCGGTCGTGAAACGCCTGCAGCGCACCCCGGTCGATGGCGGCCAGCGATTCCTGAGTTCCTCCGGAACGGTGGTGGAGCGGGTGCCCAGCTGGGTACATCGCCTCAGTCAGCGCACGACCCGCCACGGCTCGCGTGCTGCTGAGCGAGCGGCGCAATGCGGCAAGCTTCTGTGAGCGCACGGTATTGATCTGATCTTCTGGAAAGTCAGGCTGGCGGAGAGCTTGTGCGAGTTGACCAACGACGTCATCGACGACTTGCCTCAACGCCTTGGCGGACCCATCGATGGTCGCGCGCCCTGCCCCGACTCCCAGCGCCGCGCCGAGGCTATCCAGCTCGATAGCGATGGTGTCGCTGGTCCTGCCGGCGCTGCCACGCGTCAGCATTGCCGTCATAAACTCGGCCAGGCCTGGCAGGTCGCCATCCAGTGCCGAGCCAGCAAGGAAGCGGATCTGAACCGCGACGACATCGCTCGTCGAGGCATCTGTCGCATCGAGGGTAACGACACGCATGCCGTTGTCAAGCACGCTTTCACGCAGCTGTGGCATCAGCTCGGCGACAGTCTGCTCGCTGGTCAGGTTCATCCTTGCTCTCTCCCATCGACGTGGTCATCTTCTGCTGGGATCAACCAGCCGGTAGTTCTGCGATCTGGCTGTATATAGCGTTCCGCGACGCGCTGAATCTGGCCGGCCGTGACGTTCTCCACCTCGTCGATGAAGGTCTCGGCGTCGCGCTCTGGCGCAACGGTCGCGAGCGATCCAAGCCAGTAGGCCTGGCTCGTTGCGCTTTCCCAGGCATAGGCAAATTGCGTACGCAACTGGCGCTTGGCCCGTTCCAGTTCTTCGTCGGTCACCGGTTCAGCCGTGAGTCGGCCAAGCTCGTCATCCAGCTCTCGCTCGAATTCATCGCGATCGCGCCCTGGCTCGATCGTGGCGCTGATGGCGTAGAGGTAGGGATCGATGGTCAGCGAAACAGATGAGCCCGCCGATGCGGCCAGACCACTGTTGACGAATCGCTGATAGAGCCGCGACGAACGTCCCATCGTGCCACCAGCACCGGAGAAGGAGAACGGCTTTCCACCTGAGAGCACGGCATCGAGCACGAGCAGGGCAGGAATCTCCTCGCTCTCAGCGTTTGGCACCAGATAGCTCTGGAGAAGCACCTGATTCGGCGCGGGCCGGCGGACGGTGACGCGCCGCTCGCCATGTGGCTCCGGCTCAACGGTGCGCACTGGTCGGATCTTCGGGCCGCGCTCAAGCCCGCTGAAGGCAGCTTCGATGCGGTCGAGCGCAGTCTCTGGATCCAGCGCACCAACGTAAATGGCAGTTGCATTGTTGGGCCGATAATAGCTCTGATAATGAGCATAGAGTTCATCGCGCGTGATGCCCTGAAGGTCGCTCAAATGTCCGATGACACCCTGGCCATAGGGATGAGCAGTGAATGCAGTTGCAACGACGAGCTCGCGCAGGAAGTAGCTTGGGTCGTTCTCACCACCCTGGCGCTCGGAGATGATGACGGTCCGCTCACTTGCTACTTCCTCGGGGTCGAAGCGCGCATTGGCCATGCGGTCAGATTCAATCTCAAGCGAGAGATCAAGCTGATCGACCGGCAGAGTCTCGAAATAGGTGGTGTAGTCGATGCCGGTGAAGCCATTGAGCGTACCACCAGCGGCTGCGACCCGGCGGAAGATTTCGCCAGCCGGCAGGCGCTGCGTACCTTTAAAGAGCATGTGTTCAACCCAGTGCGAGATGCCGGTGATGCCTGGCACCTCGTTGCGCGCGCCAACGCGATACCAGATCCAGAACGAGCCGATCGGCGCGGCGGTGCTCTCCCGAGCGATGATCCGCAATCCATTATCGAGTGTGCGCGTCGCCATGCGACCGGAGATCTGCGTAGTCGACACCTCTATACCCTTCGTTGAGACGGCACGTCATGGTCGAGTGTGCCACGTCCGGCTCGAAGGAAGAATGTCGACATCAACGAGAATCGCGCGTATTACCGTCGGGTGACGAGTGCGTAACAGGGTCGCCACGGTCGTCATCGACGTTCCATTCTTCCCAGACGAGACGCCGGCGAAGCTTGCGCACTTTCCAGTGCCGGACGCCTTTGTTGCTGAGATGGTAGATGTACCAGATGCCCCCGAGGACCCAGGGGATGCTGAGCACAAGGATGGCGACCAGGGCTGTCATTGACCAGAAGTAATACAGGGTCACGATAGACGCGACGAGCTTGATGCCGCCGAATGTGTACACGTAGGTCCAGAGGAGTTGGCGATCTGAGTCCTTCATGGCGATCCCTCCCTGGGACAGTCGCGGCGGAGGTCTCGATTCACGTACGAGGCAGTGACCATACGCTAGAGAATTATTTTAACGCCGTCAACCACCTCTACCCTTCAGCACACATAAGCATACTCCTCTCAAACCGCTATCCCTGGTCGATCGTTACCCAAGTTTGCGAGCTCATCTAGCCCGGTGGGACTATGTCCTGGCACTGGACGCGCACTGACGGTCCGCACCACGCTCAGACACTCGCCGCCTCGCGCAACATCGTCGGGGTCCATGGATCGATCAGTAGTGATTTAAAGGCTTCCCGCTGGTCATCAGCAGCGGCCAGCATGCCATCGACCAGATGCCGGCCCATCGAGTAGGTGAAGATGTAGCTGCGGTAGGCAGGGTTGGTAATAAACTGCATGCGCTGGACCGCTTCTTCGCGCGTTCCCAGCCCGTACTCCAGCATATAGCCCAAGGCATCGTCCTCAGCCATCCCCTCGGCATGCACGAGCAAGGCAACATTGTCGCCGACCTGCCGGAGGTGTTGCGACGCCTTGCTGATCTCAAGGTCACGCTCAACATCGACCGAGCGGAGCCTGGCCGGGATGTAGCAATACTCACGCAGCCAGTCCTCTCGGATTTCCGGCTCGATCAGGACGTCGAAGGCGCTCGTGGCAATACCCTCGCTGATGACGGCCTGGGCCGAAGTCAGCAGCGCGACGCTTGCCTCTCCGTGGCCCAGCTCCCGATAGCGATGCGCTTCCTTCAATGCGTGTTCCGTGTGGTGGCCGCAGTAGATCTCGTGGGCGACGAGATCGGGCAGCGCATTGGCGCGGACCGGCAAATCAGTATTGATCTCGATGCGTGACTGCAAGTCGCCGAGATACCAGTTATAGCCGCTCCAGGGCTGATTGTTGACCAGCACGATATCAGCGCTCTCTCCAGCAGGAAGCGTGACGATCTGCGACGTTCGCGCGCGCAATTCACTGGCGAGGTAGTCTGCTAGCGGTTTGATAGTATCCGGGTCCAACTCGAATTTAGAGCGATAGCTGGCGAGCCGCTCGGTGAGATCGCCGGCGCCCGGCAGCAACTCATCCAATGTGCGGTGAGCCTCCTCGAAGCTCTGTTCGGGGACCATCTCAGGGATGATGTCGTAGAGTCCGGTGACTTCCTCCAGATACGCCACGTCATCGCCCCGCTGCTTCCGCAGGAGAGTGCGAATAGCTGTAGCTTGTGTCTCGAGATAGCGCTTGCGCTTGCCAGATTCCAAATCAGCGATTGCGCGCTCCAGGTCGTCGACCAGGCGGGGGAGATCAGCGGTGGCGAGGGCCTGTTCCCGCAGATCCTCGGGTCCATAGTAGCTATCGATCAAGCCCTCGAAATGCTCGCCCAGCGCAAGGCTAGCGAGGATGTATGCACGGCTAACGGCGTCGAGTTCCGGCGCCTGTCTCTCGATCTGTATCATGGGTTCAGATTCCTCCGTCGGTCCTGATGATGATCAGTACAACCTCAGCAATGTCCACCACGATAGTACTTCTGACGAGGACGGTGGTTGTTATACTTTCGCGCGCGGCGGCTTTCGAGTATGTCGCGCATCAAACGTAATGCTCGCGGTGGCAATCCTCACCAGCGACACCACAAGAGTTGGGATATCAGATGTCAATCCAGGACCTATTTGAGGCGGCCAGCTCTGGCACGCTGAATCGCCGTGACGTCTTGCGTCGAGCCATGGCACTGGGGCTGAGTGCGCCGGTGATCGCCGGTCTTCTGGCGGCCTGCGGCGGCGATGACGACGATGATGACGCCGGTAGCAG
>CAYNTE010000007.1:24686-29493 GCA_964399615.1 uncultured Thermomicrobiales bacterium | reverse complement strand
GAGGAACCTGCCAATACCGGCGGGACCATCATCTTCAGCAAGACGGGCGACCTGAAGACGACGAACCCGGTGCTGCTCAACGATGACCCGTCCTACAGCTTCGCCGCGATGATCTGGGAAGCGCTGGTCGATGTCAATCCCGAATCACTTGAGCCAGTGGGGCGACTGGCCGATGCCTGGCAAGTGTCCGACGATCAGCTGCAATGGTCACTTCGGTTGCGCGAGGGAATCACCTGGCACGATGGCGAGCCGCTGGTTGCCGACGACGTGAAGCTCACCTACGAACTCCACATGCACCCTGAGACTGGCTCCAGTTACACATCGGCCATTGCCGCAGCAATCGAGCGCATTGATGTGATCGACGAGCGCACGGTGACCTTCACGATTCCCGCACCATATCCGGATTTTCTGGTGGATATCCCAGCTTATCCGATCATCCCGGCGCATATCTGGAGTGAGGTCGAACCAGCCGACATTATGAGTGATCCAGGTTCGACTGGTCAGGACCCCAGCCGGGTGATCGGCACGGGTCCGTTCAAGTTCGAGGAATGGGCCATCGAGGATCACGCCTCGGCCGTCGCAAATCCGGACTACTGGGGTGGTGCTCCTGCGCTCGACCGCTACGTTCAGCAAATGATTGCCGACGAGTCTGCCGCTATCCAGGCATTGAAGACCGGAACGATCGACTTCGCCTACATCAACCCCTCAGCGGTCGCTGATCTGGAAGGCTCTGATGTTGCGCTCTACGACTTCGATTCGCTCTCCTTCTATTTCTACGGCACGAATCTCGACACGGAGCGCACGACACTCTTCCAGGATCCAGCGGTGCGAAAGGCAATGCTTTACGCGATCGATCGCGAGGCGATGGTCGAGAGCATCCTCTTTGGCTACGGCACGGTTGCGGTGGGCACGATACCCGTGCTCTCATGGGCATACAACCCGGACGGCATCGATCCCGAGCTGCACTACAACTATGACCCTGAGAAGGCGAAGCAACTGCTCGACGAAGCGGGCTGGGTGCCAGGCGACGATGGTGTGCGAGAGAAGGATGGCCAGCGGCTGAGCTTCTCAATGCACGTCAACGCCGGCAACGACATCTTCACCAGCTATGCCGTCGCCTATCAGGAGTTCTGGCGGGCGGTCGGCATCGACATGACCCCGGAGCCGGAGCCATTCCAGTCGCTCGTGGAGCGCATCACCCAGACGCACGATTTCGAAACGTTCATCATCTCATTCGGCTGGAGCCCGGTGCCGGATCAGTCGGGCATGTGGGCCTGCAGCGCCTATCCCGCCGGGTTCAATATGGTGAAGTACTGCAACCCGGATGTCGATGAGCTGCTGGCACGTGCGGCATCGGAGACGGATCAGGAGACCCGGATCGATCTCTACACGCAGTTCCAGAATACGCTTCTGGAAGATCTGCCGATGGCCGTGACAGAATTCCCGCGGATCATCTACGGAGTCACCAACCGCGTCCACAACCTGGAGCCGAACTCCGTCAACTACTGGTACAACGCGCATCGTTGGTGGATCGAAGCGTAGCGCCGGCTCGTCATCGGGCGCTGTTCGAACAGCGCCCGATGCTTGCGTTCTGGTTAGCCCGTCGCGATGATCTCAACTGCTACACGCCGGCCACTGCGCAACGCGCCATCCATCGTGGAGTAGTGCAGCTCGGCGGTGTGCTCGCCAGCAAAGTGCAGCGGGCCGACCGGACGTATCAGCTCTGCAGGCTGGCGCGGCTGTCCGGCAAGTGCGCTTGAGTAGGAAGCCGCGATCCAGGGATCGTTGTCCCAGACGGTCAGCACGGCGTCCTCGGGGTTCAGCTTGAGATCGGGTCGAAGCCAGGCAAGTCGCTCCAGCCAGTGGTCTGGGCCCGATTGCACCCGCAGTGCTTCGAGACCCGGCGCGGAGCCAGCGAAGCAATTCGCTGCTGGCGCGACGGTGCCGTCCGCTCCATTCGCCGTCCAGACCCAGTAGAAGTCGTCCACCGCCAGCGTCGCGCTCGGCTCGGTTGGCTCGTCCAGCTGCACCGCGAGCTTCGCGGCATAGCCATAGGCGACACCACAGAACGCTGCTTGCTTCCAGTCGGGCAGTGGGGGATCGAAAGCGATCTTGTCCATCAGACGGGCCGGAACCGTAAGCACCACGCGATCCGCCTCAACATCGACGCCGTCGGCACGCACCGTAACGTGATCGTCCGACCAGGTCATGGCGTGCACTGGGGTCGACAGATGCACCGCTCGTCCCAACCGCCGGGCAAGCTCCAGGGCGATGCCCTGGTTACCGCCAGCGACACGGTAGCTCTCGTCACTGTTGATCAGGTGCGTGATGTTTGCCAGCATCGTTGCGGGCAGAATGCCGGCAGGCTGGGTTGACGTAATCGAGATGCGCGACAGTATCGCCTCACGTGCGCCAGCGTCGATGTCGATACACTCCAGACAAGCTTGCACCGACTCGTTTGGATCAGCAGGGTGTTCGGCCAGGGCCTGGGCGATTTGGGCCGCGGCGGCAATCTGCGTCTCCCGGTCGGTGCCGAGGCCACCGCGCGGCTCCCGGTCGGCGTAGGCCATGCCCGTCGGCGCGAGCTTCAGGCCGATGCGGTCCACCGTAGCGATGACCTCGGATTGATAGTGCTCGATGAACTCCGCGCCACGCTCGAAAACCGCACCATTGGGTAATGTCTGCGACCAAACTCGCCCGCCGACACGGTCGCGAGCCTCCAGCACGACGACATCATGCCCTGCGCGCTGCAACGCCTCGGCAGCCGCTACTCCGCTGAATCCAGCCCCAACAACGCAGACTCGCATACCAATCTCCCCGATTGTTAGCTCACCAATACCCGCATGTCCGCCAAGACCTTGTGGGCCGCGTTGTAGCCGGGTGCACCGGTCACTTCACCACCCGGGTGCGTATCCGCGCCGCAGAGATAGAGACCATCAACAGGCATGCGATAGTCCGACCAGCCTGGGAGGGGACGGTTCGCGAACATCTGGCCCGCGATCTGGTCGATGTGGTGGATGTGGCCGTTGGGCAGTCCAACTCGCTCTTCGAGGATATTCGGGGTGAACATCACCCAGTCCTTGATAACCGAGCGGATGTTGGGCGCATACTCCTCCATCCGGTCGATAAACTTCTCGCCTGCCAGCTGGGTCAGCTCCGGCGTCCAGACATCGGAACCGTGGCCAGTCGGCTTGTGCGGCGCATAGAGCGCCCAGATCGACATGACGTGACCATTGCCGCCCGGCACCAGTGACGAATCAATGACGCTCGCCATCTGGATATGCATGACGGGTGAGTCGGTAATCACCCCATTGCGCGCATCGTTCCAGGACTTGCGGTAGTAGTCCATCGAGGGACAGATCTTGATATAGCCGAGGTAGTAGGGATCGGGATTGTCACCGAGATACTTCGAGAAATCGGGCAGATCGCTCAGCGCGGCATGGAACTTGTAGTAGAGCGTATTGGACTTGAGCCGGTTCACGGCCTTGAGAAAGTCATCAGATACTGCACCGTGCGGCACCATCTTATTGAAGAGCTGTTTGATGTCGGCGTTTACCAGCACGGTTCTGCCGCGGATCTCCTCTCCGCTCTCCAGCCTGACACCGCGCGCTGCTCCATCTTCGACGAGGATCTGGTCGACTGTGGCATTCGTGCGGATCTCGACGCCCTGCGCCTGCGCCGAGCGAGCCATCGATTGGGTGATCGAGCCCATTCCACCGCTGACAAGACCGTAATCGCCCTCACGCGTGAAGGCGGAGACGCCGAGGAAGGTGGCCGAGAGCAAGCTGCCTGGGGCATCGATATCGCCAGCATCCCACGCTTGTGAGAGCCAGCCCTTGACCAGCTCATTCTCAAAATACTCGTCGAGCAGATCGGCGACCGAGCCGAAGAGCAAGCGCTCCAGCAGCGGCTCATCCTCTGTGCCTCGAACACTATCGACCAGCTCAGTCAGCGTCGGCGCCTTCTCGAAGAACGACTTGTGGATAATCCCGGCCATGCGGCGGCGAATCTCACGGTACTTCGGCAGGTTGGCGGCGTCCTTGGGGGCGAATGTGGCGATCTGCTCCTCAA
Organism: uncultured Thermomicrobiales bacterium; assembly: GCA_964399615.1. Taxonomy (GTDB): domain Bacteria; phylum Chloroflexota; class Chloroflexia; order Thermomicrobiales; family CFX8; genus CAYNTE01. The sequence goes on along the minus strand of CAYNTE010000007.1, from coordinate 25,422 downwards.
TCGACTTGCCGTCGCGACCGTCGAGCAGAGATGTGCCGTCCGGGAAGGGCATGAAGGTGTCCTTGGCGGCCGGCAAGATCTCAAAGCCATACTCACGCAGATTCATATCGTCGATGACTCGTGGTTGCAGCAGATAGCAGATGTACGAACAACTGGGCACAGAGTAGCCCGGGAAGAGCTCCTCGGTGATCGCCGCGCCACCGACGAAATCCCTTCGCTCCAGCACCACCACCTTCATGCCGGCCCGTGCCAGATAGAAGGAAGCAACAAGGCCGTTGTGCCCTCCACCAACGATCACGGCGTCGTACTGTGGCTGCTGCATCACCACGCTCCCCTTCAGATATGCCTTCGCCCGTCGATCCAGGTCGATCCAGATGGAACTCGTCACTTACTCTGCGTTGGGAGGCATCCTAGATTGGGCGAATAAACGGGTCAAGCCTGCTGTAGCCTGACTCACCCGCTCGGTTGCTCAGATCATTACTGAAGACGTGACCGCTAACCCGTAGTACGCTACGATCCTCCGAAGGGAGCCCGAGGGAATGGGGCAGTGAGCTCAGCTGCGCCAGTAGTGACTGCCGGCCTCATCAAGGAAAGAGGGAGGGTCTATGTCTCAATTGCTGAACTCGTTCGATGAACTACGAGAAGCTGTGCTCGCAGGACAGCTCAATCGTCGTGACGTCCTGCGTCGTGGCATTGCCCTGGGCCTGAGCGCCCCCGTCATCGGCGCGCTGCTGGC